>CAZDWG010000234.1:0-2487 GCA_964509005.1 uncultured Zetaproteobacteria bacterium | reverse complement strand
GTCATATTGCGCAGGATTGTTGCCAATTTAAGGTTTTTGTCTGAAGTGGACAAAAATAATGCTGTTGAAGGCTCAACTGTCGGCGACAATCATGATTAACAGACCATCCCCGGCAGCCTGCCTTTCCAGCCGGGTCATGATCTTGGGGCGTTCTTCGCCCTTCTTCGGGTGACCGCGCTTCACGGGCGTCTTTACCTTGGCCTCTTTCCTCGCGGGCTTTTCCCGTGCGCTGATGGCGGTGGAATCCCTGGAGATATGGCCGACAATCTCCCCTTCACTTTGCGACACCTGATAGAACACTTACATTATAAGTAATAGACACATACTCTTTTTACAGGTAATATTCACTTACTTGCTATTGAGGTAATTAATATGCGCCAGATTATTCGTACTTCTACTCAACTTGGTCAAATGCTACAGGGTCAGAGAAAGTCTCTTGTCCTTACTCAGGTGGAGCTTGGCGCCATGGTTGGCATTAGCCAGAAGCGTCAGTCTGCGCTTGAGCTTGCTCCGGAGCGCATCACGGTTGAGCGCCTGTTACGCCTGATATCGGCCTTGAATCTTGAGATTATAATTCAAGATAAAAACCACGATGAGCCTGATCCGTCACAGGAGTGGTAATGGGGCGCCAATCCAAATCAAAAACTCTCAATATTTGGATGAATGGTGAACTGGTTGGGGTCTGGATTGAGCCGTCACGGGGTGAAGCGGAATTCAGATATGAAAAAAGCTGGTTCAACTCCAGTTCATTCCGTTCGTTGTCTCTGTCATTGCCGGCTAACCCTGTTGGCCCGATCATTAAGGGAGAAAGGGTCACTACATTTTTTGACAATCTGCTTCCTGACAGTGACGCCATACGCAGACGGTTGCAACAGAAGTTTAGTGTTCCGGGATCGAATGCAATTGATCTGTTGACAGCTATTGGCAGGGATTGCGCAGGTGCTATTCAGCTATTGCCGGAGCAAAAATCTCCACATTGTATTACGAAGATTGAGGCAGACCCGCTAACCGAGAGTGATATCGAGCGGGTTTTATCCAATACAGTTGCGGCGCCCGGCGTACTGGGACATTTCGATGAAGATGATTTTCGCATCTCGATTGCAGGGGCGCAGGAAAAAACGGCGCTGCTGTGGCATGAAGAGCGCTGGTGCAGGCCTTTGGGGGCCACCCCTACAACGCATATTTTCAAATTGCCCATCGGTCTTGTCGGCAATCGCATGGCGGATATGAGAACGTCAGTGGAAAATGAGTGGCTATGTTTTCGCATTCTCAAGGCCTATGGCATCGCTACGGCACAGTCTGAAATTCACCATTTCGGCGATCAGAAATGTCTTGTCGTGGAACGTTTCGACCGGACGCTCCACTCAAGTGGCCAATATTGGCTCCGATTGCCGCAGGAGGACTTTTGCCAGGCCACGGGAACGCCTGTTTTTATGAAGTATGAAGCTGATGGCGGCCCGGGTATGCAATCAATTTCCGGAATTCTATCCCAATCTGAAAACCGGAATCAGGATCTGAAAACATTCCTCAAAACACAAATTCTGTTCTGGATGTTACGTGCAACCGATGGGCATGCGAAGAATTTCAGTATCTTTCTTATGGCAGGTGACAGATATCGCCTGACACCTATGTATGATGTTCTTTCCGCCTGGCCGATTATTGGCAATGGCGCAAATATGATTCCCAGGCAAAAGGTTAAGATGGCCATGGCCTGGCTCGGTAAAAACCGCCATTATTTTGCAGAGACGATTCACAGACGGCATTTCGATACCACTGCCTTGAAGTGCGGCGTAGCGCACAATGCCAAAGATATGATTGAGGAGCTTATTGCAGATACGCCTCGGGTGGTTGCAAGTGTTGAATCTGAATTGCCTGCAAATTTTCCTCAAGGCCTGGCAGGCGGCATCCTTAAAGGCCTTCAGAGATCAGCAGAGCAACTCACATAGGTCACTTGGGTAGTGGGAAGTCTGTACGTTAAAGGCGAAATTTTGTTCGTTATCTGGCCACCGGAAGAAAAATGTTGTATGGGCAACAAAACTCTTTTTGTCGACTTGTGTTTGGGCTATCGAAGAATATGGACGTGACTTGATCGAAGGCATCCCCGACTTTGATATAGGGAAATTATCCGAAAGTTGAATTGACGTATTCCTGCGCCAAGTATAAAGCCGAAGCCCGGCCCATGCTCGATTCCTGTCAACCGTATGTTGACAAGTATTCCATAGGTGTTATATTCCATGAATGGAATGTGAGGTTGAGTATACGAGTGAGTTTGGTGAGTGGTGGGATTCACTAATCGAGGCCGAACAGATTGATATTGTAGCTGTGGTTACCCTGCTGGAGAAAAAAGGGGCACACTTAAAAACTCTTGAGAATGAGAAAAAATAAAAAGGATTTACACGGAGGTAATCATGGCACGTCCTTTTAGCGAATTAAAAAACAAAATGTCACCAGAGGCCAGGGAACAGGTGAATGCCAGGGTTGAACGCA
>CAZDWG010000233.1:0-2501 GCA_964509005.1 uncultured Zetaproteobacteria bacterium | reverse complement strand
TCGCGCGCCTTGCCGCACATCCCGCCAGCACTTGCTGATGGTGTGCTTTCCCCAGGGGCCGACATTGAATACGGCGCATACCACAACCCTTTGATCCATATTCAATGTCGGTTCCTGGGTTTTCTATGGGGCAGGACACTAGTGCACAAAACTGCTACACTCCTCCCTATGAAGATTTTGGTTGTGGAGGATGAGCCGCGTGTCGCTCAGTTTATCCAGAAAGGTCTCAAGGAAGAAGGCCATGCCGTGGATTGTGCCTATGACGGCGAGGAGGGCGGCTTTCTGGCTGAAGTCAATGAATACGACCTGATTATTCTGGACCTGATGTTGCCGAAAAAGAATGGCATTACCATGTGCGCGGAAATCCGGGAACGGGGGATCAGCACGCCGGTCCTGATGCTAACGGCGCGTGATGCCGTGGAAGACAAGGTACGGGGCCTGGATGCGGGTGCTGATGATTATCTGACCAAACCATTTATCTTTGAAGAACTGCTGGCGCGTGTACGTGCTCTGCTGCGCCGTAGTTCGGAAACCAGAACACCGATTTTAAAGATTGCTGATCTGGAACTGGATCCGATGAGCCGCAGGGTACTCCGGTCGGGTCGAGCTATCCGTTTGACGACCAAAGAATACGCCCTGCTTGAATACATGATGCGCAATCCTGGTCGGGTACTGTCGCGTACCCGTATTGGTGAGCATGTATGGGACATGAATTTCGACCCGGAAAGTAATGTCATTGACGTTTATGTGAGCCATTTACGCAACAAAGTGGATAAAGGATTTGAACAATCGCTGATTTATACCCTGAGGGGTCAGGGTTACATGCTGACCAGCGACGCACCGCCCGCATAAATTTGCCAACAATAAGGGTTCCATGAAACCGGGTGCCACGAGTTCGTCAATACCACGATACGTATACCGTCTGTTCCGTCCTTTCGTCCATCTTATTTACACTTTCCGGGGTCGACTGGCGCTACTCTACATGGCCGTGGAGTTTTCCCTGCTGCTATTTACGGGGATATTACTCTATGCGGTGTTGTCGCATCAGATATCAGTATCCGTAGACCAGCAGTTAAAGCAGCAGGCGACAACCGTCGTGCGCGAACTGGAAACATCAAAATTTCATTTCTGGAATCAGGAAATGGCCAAATTCTCGCGGCATTTTCTGGGAACCGTTCAATTGGTCGGCACCAATGGCATCTTACTGTTCTCTTCCGACAGAGAGCTGATTGGACGCGGTGGCAGTGAGGTAACGGAAGCTCTTCAAGACGCCGTGACCGGGCATACTTCTTTTGTATCCACCCGTTCATTATTGCGCAAGGATAATGTCCGCGTGGTTGCCATGCCTGTACATCGTGCGGGTTTTGTGGTTGCCATCGTGTTGTTGGGGCGTAGCACCCGGGAAATCCATTCCTTCTTTGAACTGATGTATCTGATTGGCGGTTTGCTGGGACTCATTTCTATGCTGGTCAGCGCCTATGCCGGTTATGTGATGGCCAGGCGTGCGCTTCAACCCATGGATGAAATTGGCGCCGTGGCCATGAGCTTTGCGGCGGGTGACTTATCCAAACGTTTGGAGCTTTCCACGCCTGACCGCGAAATCCGTTATCTGATGCGTACCCTGAACAAGATGTTTGCCGACCTGGAAGCCAGCATTCAGGCACAGAAACGATTTACCGCGGACGCCTCGCATGAATTGCGCATTCCCCTGACTATCTTGCGGGGCGAGATTGAGGTGGCGCTACTCAGGAAGCGGCGCCCCAGGGAATATGAAGAAATGCTCAGGCAACAACTGGAGGTGATTGATCGTATGCAACGTATCGTTGACGGCTTACTGACGTTAGCGCGCGCCGATGCAGGTCTGTTGGAGCTGGCGCGGGATGAAATTGATTTGAGCCTGCTTCTGCAGGAGGTGGGACAACAACATTTCACACTATTTGCGGGCAAAAATGTACAGCTAGATATAGAGATTGCGGATGGTTTACTGGTCATTGGTGATCAGGATCGGTTAAGCCGTGTTGCCTTTAACCTGTTGAACAATGCCTACAAACACGCGCCACCGGGTACCCGTGTCCGCCTTATGGCGGAAGCTCAGGGTGATGAAGCCATCATAACGGTAGCCGATAAGGGCCCCGGTATTGCGCCGGAACATGTCGAGCACATATTCGACCGCTTTTACCGTTCGGACGAGGCCAGAGACCGGGAAACGGGCGGTGCAGGCTTGGGATTGGCCATCAGCAAACGGATTGCGGAAGCGCATGGTGGGAGCATTGAGGTAGAAAGCATGCTGGGTGAGGGAACATTGTTTCGCTTTCGCTTGCCACTGGCGGGCGCGAACCCAACGCTTGCTACACGCTTGGAGCATGTGACCTCACTGACCAAAAATGAAGTGGACCCCAAAAATGGGACCGTTGGCTAAGGTTGATTAAGGTGTACTTTCCGAATCAAAGGAGAGTGATATGGCACGGCAAAGTTACAGCTACGCAATCATCACGGCGATT
>CAZDWG010000232.1:0-2509 GCA_964509005.1 uncultured Zetaproteobacteria bacterium | reverse complement strand
AAACGTGTATTTAGTAAACCCGATTAAAGGGTTGCGGCATGCGCCGTAGTCAATGTCGGATCTTGGGAGCCTTGACCTTGGTGCGTATCACCTTACGATGCGCGCAAGGTGAAGACTAACAGCACATTAAATCCGCATAAGAAAGCCGTAGAACTTTGCGCCGATGAACTTCGGGCGGTGGATGACTGTATCCGCACACAGCTCAGTTCGGATGTGATGATGATTCCCGCAATCGGCAATTATATTGTCGACAGTGGTGGCAAGCGCCTCCGTCCTTTGCTCTGCATTTTGTCCGCCAGACTCTTCGGTTATCAGGGAGAACGCCATATTCCGCTGGCCGTAGTCGTGGAATTTCTGCATACCGCTTCCCTGTTGCATGATGATGTCGTCGATTCTTCGGGGGTGCGCCGCGGCACACCGTCCGCGAATGGCGTATGGGGTAATCAGGCCAGCGTGCTAGTAGGCGACTTTCTGTTTTCGCGCGCGTTTGAGATGATGGTGGGAAACGATCAGATAGATATTTTAAGGTTGCTTTCAACAGTATCGAATACGTTGGCCGAAGGCGAGGTATTGCAGTTGGTGCGCACCTTTTATCTGGAAATGAGCGAAGCCGAATATCTGGAAGTGATTGAGCGCAAAACGGCTATCTTGTTTTCTGCGGCGGCCGAGATTGGTGCGCGCATTAGCGGCCAGGATGAGGACGTAATCAAACGTATGGCGGAATATGGTATGTGCCTGGGTGTCGCCTTCCAACTGATGGATGATGCCCTGGATTATGCTGCCGAAGCGCAGGATGTAGGTAAACCGGTAGGTCATGATCTGGAGGAGGGAAAGATCACTATGCCGCTGATTCACGCCATGGTCAGCGATACCGCGTTGAACGGTATTGTCACCGGCATCGCGGAACGAGGATCGTATGCTGAAGGCGAGAGGGAGATGGTGCGCCGCGCAGTGAACGATGCCGGTGGGGTAAATCGTTGCCTCGCAGTGGCGCTGGAATATGCAGGGCGGGCCAAACATGCCCTGCCTGGTGATGGAGATGCACAAATGCTTCAGCTTCTGGCTGAACTGGCGGACTTCTCGGCGCGAAGGTCTTATTAGGGGCTGTAAATAGGCTGGATGGAGAAATGGCCATGTTATTTATTTACAGCCCCTAAGTATTGCCTGCATAGTAAAGTTTCCCTAGGGTTCCGGCATGCGCGCTCTGGCTTTGATCGCTTTTCTGGGACTACAGCTGTCCATGTTCACATGCGGCATTGATATACATGTGGATCCTCGGGACGAAACAACAAGTCAGATTGCTCATTTGTACAATGGTGCAAGCGATCAGGGTCCAGCTTTAATGGACCATGTATGTCAAATTCATGCATCATCTCATGTGTTCACGGATCAGAAGCCCTTTATTCTGGGTGATTCCGCAGCGCCCTCTGAACGAATTGATCATTTGGCAATGCTAAACCTCGTTAGTATTCCATACCTGATCGAACACCCCCCAAGGTTTTTGCACGGCTGAGATTCGGGTTTGGCCCGGAGGGTTACAGACGGCTGTAACAACCGTGTATGTTTGTAACTAACACTCCGGATTAGATAAATCATCAGGGCTTTTATGCCCTGATGATGGTACATGCCAGACGCCATATCTCAGCTTCCCCACTCTTTTAATATCTCATCACAGGGGGAAACTGTGCGAATTTATCATATAACCATGGCGTGCGCGGGGCTACTGCTTTTGCAACCCGCAGCACATGCTGAATCAATGACGCTTAAAAAGGCCATGCAACAGGCGGGTGATGCGCATCCCGAGGTGCGTATGGCCGAACAGGGCGTGATGGTGGCCGAAGGTATGCTGAACGAAAAGTCGGCCTACGCCTACAACCCGGAAGTGCGGATCGAAGATAATCGCAGGCGACTGGCAGACCGAAGCGGTATCACTAACGATTATTTTATCACCCTGTCGCAGAGAATAGAGATTCCCGGTAAACGCTCCAGTAGAAGCAAAGCGGCCAGAGCAGGCCTGGATGCGGCGGAAGGCAGTGCCAGGAATGTGCGTCAGCGACGCATGGTCGCCGCCGCGCGGGCAGCAGCCATGCTCAATTTTTCCATGCAGACCGAACATGTCCGGAAGCGACAGCAGAACATCATGCAACGCCTGTTCAAGGCCGTCAATCAGGGGTTCAAGGCCGGTGGGAAGAGCATGCTGGACGTCAACCTCGCCCGCGCATCCTTCGCCAACGCATTGTCCATGGCCGCCGGGTCAAGGCAACTTTACCTGCGGGCTGAACAGAATATGGCTAACGCCCTGGGCCTGCCGGGCAAAAGGGAGCAGGAGCTTCATGTTATCCTTCCGGTCCTGAACCCGAAGTGGAAACCACCCGCAAACGCCGTACGACTGGCTCTGGCCTCCCGGCCTGACCTTCAGGTGGTGAAGGCCAACACCAGGGCGAGTGAAGCCCAGGCGCGACTGGCTGGCCTCAATCGCATCCCCGATCCCACGCTTAGCCTGCTAACA
>CAZDWG010000231.1:0-2511 GCA_964509005.1 uncultured Zetaproteobacteria bacterium | reverse complement strand
TGAAGTCGGCTTTATTATGCCGATGTCCGAACGTTTTTGCGAAGGTTGCAATCGTCTGCGTTTGACGGCTGATGGACATTTGCGCGCCTGCCTTCCCGCCGAGAATGAATTGAATCTGCGGGACTTGATGCGTAGCGGCGGCAGTGATGACGATATCCGTTCCTTGTTTCAACGTGCGGCCCTGATCAAGCCCGAAATCGGCATTTACAATTTTTCTTCCACGGCTGAAAAACGTTCGATGATTCATATTGGAGGCTGAGTTGATAGTCCATGGCAAAACGCATGAGCGGCAATCGTCATCCTCTCTCTGGCCCATGTACTGCGAAGGCACAAGGGCAAGGGTGCGAAGAAAAATCATTCTGTTCCTTATGTCTTTGTATCTTGGTAGTTTACCTGCTCATGCTGCTGAGACGATCACGGTGGCTGTGGCTTCAAGTTTATACCCGACGATGCAGCGGCAGGCCAAGGTTTTTGAGAAACGTCATCATGTCACAATCCGGCTGATACCCGGTTCCACCGGACGATTGTATAACCAGATTATGCAGGGAGCGCCGTTCGATGTCTTTATCGCGGCGGACCAAAAACGACCGGCCATGCTGGTACGCCATGGCAAGGCAATCACGCAAGCTGAAGTGGGCCAAGGCTACCTTGGCGCGATGGTTGGCAACCATGTGATAGCGGACCCCGGGCAACTAACGGCATCATCCATCCATCATATCGCCATTGCCAACCCTGATGTCGCACCCTTTGGTCAAGTAACAAAAAAGATGTTGCAACAACGCGGGCTATGGCGCGCTCTGAAACATAAATTCGTTTACGCTGCGAATGCTATGCAGGCGTTGGTGCTGGTGAGAAAGGGTTTGGTGGATGCGGGTTTCGTGCCGGTAGCTTCCTGTACGCCTTATATGGAGACTATTTCCTATGTTGGTGTTTTACTTACGGAGAAAGCGCAGGCTCGTCAATGGCTGCAAACTATTGCACGAGCCGCCCGTCATAAAAGCCCCTCCGGCAGAGAGAGTGCACAGGATAAAAATCGGCAAAGCACGGCTAAATCCCAAACAGTTTTATGGAATCCATGATGTTTGAATCGCTCTTTATCTCCCTGCAACTGGCGGTAGTCACGACGGTCATTCTATTGCTGATTGCATTGCCTTTGGCATATGTGCTGGCATTCAAAAATTTCAGGGGGCACACGGTTCTAGAGGTTGTCGTGGCACTGCCACTGGTGTTGCCACCGACAGTGCTGGGTTATTTTATCCTGTTGATGATTGCACCAAAAACGGGTTTGGGGCAAGCATGGCAATCCATGTTCGATAGCTCGCTGGCGTTTTCATTCTCCGGCATGGTGTTCGCCTCCGTGCTCTACAGCCTGCCGTTTGCGGTACAACCCATGCAGCAGGCATTGCGCGCCATTCCCCAAAACTGGCTGGAGATGGCGCGGACACAGGGGTTGAATGTAAGGCAAACGCTGATTCATGTGATGTTGCCCGCCGCCAAAAGCGGCGTACTGGTCGCGGCGGTACTCTCTTTCGCCCATACCATGGGGGAATTCGGTGTCGTATTGATGGTCGGCGGTTCGATCCCGGGAGAAACCAAAGTAGCGAGTATCGCGCTGTTTGAGTTTGTTGAAATGCAGCAGCAATCCGAAGCGTGGCTACTGGCGCTCATCCTTTTATCCGTATCGTTTGTGATGCTGTCGCTGGTGTATACGATTAACCGGCAAGGAGTAAGGAGCTGTAAATAAATAACATGGCCGTTTATACGCCTCCTAAATTGGACCAAATAATGCATTGTATTCAATTGACAAGCTGCCGTGGCATCCTGAAATTGTATGCCGAGGCCAGTTTCTCCGATGAGTTCATCCTTGTTTCGGGTGAGAATGGTGCAGGTAAAACAACGTTGCTTCGGTGTATAGCCGGACTGGAACAGGCGCGAGGCCAAGTAATATTTAATGGTCAAGTATGGATGGATAGCAGCGCAGGATTTGTGTTAGCTGTTGAAGCACGCCATATCGGATGTGTGTGGGCGGATGCCGCCTTGTTGCCGTGGCTCAATGCTGAAAGAAATATAACGCTGGGCTCGAATCAGGTGGATAAAGAGTGCTTGTCCCGGCTAACGGAGCAATTGGAAATCACTTCTTTGATGCAACGCAAGCCGCACATGCTTTCCACAGGCGAAGCACAGCGGGTATCCTTGGCCAGAGCTATTTACCGCAAACCCTCCATACTCCTGCTTGACGAGCCTTTTGCAGCCCAGGCGCCAACCATCCGCAAGCGTTTGCGCATCTGTCTGAAGTCCGTTCAGTCAGAACTACAAATTCCCGTGATCATGGTCAGCCATGATGTTGAGGATGCCAACATGCTGGCCGATCAACATTGGCACATGCGCGAGGGACGGCTGCTGACGGAGGTGATGGAACTATCCGCAAACATGGAGGCACGGGCATGAATCGCTTCACCCATTTTGACGATAACGGCCGCGCCCGCATGGTGGATGTCTCGGCCAAGGATG
>CAZDWG010000230.1:0-2515 GCA_964509005.1 uncultured Zetaproteobacteria bacterium | reverse complement strand
AGGGTGGCCGTACGGTCGGCGCTGGCGTCGTGACCGAAATTATTAAGTAGGAGGGTTTTTGTGGCTGCCGAAACGATTCGTATCCGACTAAAGGCATTTGACCATCGCATTCTGGACAAGAGTGCGGCGGACATCGTGTCCACCGCCAAGCGCACGGGCGCGGTGGTGCGTGGGCCGATCCCGTTGCCAACGCGGATTGAAAAATTTTGCGTAATCAAGAGCCCTCACAAGGATAAGGATTCGCGCGAACAATTTGAGATTCGTACCCATAAACGGTTGCTGGACATTGACAGTCCGACACCGCAGACCGTGGATGCGTTGATGAAACTTGATCTTCCGTCCGGTGTGGACGTTGAGATCAAGCTGTAGTGTTCCGTCCCATGTTAGGAGATAAGAGATGGCTGCTGGATTGATCGCCCGCAAGGCGGGTATGACACAGGTGTTTACCGAGGAAGGTGCGGCTGTTCCGGTCACGGTACTCAATGTCGAGCCGTGCTGCGTGGTTGCATTGCGCACCAGCGAGAAGGATGGCTATGATGCCATTCAAGTAGGCTTCGGCGCGGCTCCTCGCAAGCAGACGCGCGCGCTGCAGGGGCATTATGCAAAACAGGGTCAGGATGTTACGCGTGGCCTGAAGGAATTTCGCATCACCCATGGCGATACTTTCGAAGTGGGTCAGAGGCTGACAACGGAAATGTTCGAGGCGGGCCAAAAGATTGATGTTTCCGCTACTTCCAAGGGGCGTGGTTTTGCCGGTGTCATGAAACGGCATAACTTTGCTGGCGGTCGCGCCAGCCATGGCGCCGAGAAGGTCCACCGGCAGATGGGTTCGACCGGTCAGTGCCAGTGGCCGGGGCGCGTGTTTCCGGGTAAGAAAATGCCGGGCCATTATGGTGCTGAACACGTGACCACCCAAAACCTGGAGATCGTGCGTGTGGACACTGAATCTAGCCGCATTCTGGTCAAGGGCGCGGTTCCGGGAGCGAAGAACGGACTGGTTGAGCTTCGTCCGGCAGTCAAGGGAGCATAAGATGCCTGAAGTGTCCGTTGTTGATCAGAATAACAAGCCTGTTGGCAAGCAACAGCTAAATGATGCGGTATTTGGTCTTGATGCTGATACAGGTTTTGTGCACCGGGTTTATTCGGCGCTTGCCGCCGGGCAGCGTGCCGGGACACACAAAACCAAGAGCCGCGCCGAAGTATCCGGCGGTGGCAGGAAGCCGTGGAAGCAGAAAGGTACGGGCCGCGCTCGCCAGGGTTCGACGCGTGCGACGCAGTGGCGTCATGGTGGTATCGCACATGGTCCTTCGCCTCGTTCATACGAGACGCGCATCAATAAAAAGGAGCGCCGCCGTGCCTTGTGTCTGGTGCTTTCGAGCCATGTGCGCGATGGCCGCGTGACAGTGCTGGATAAGTTTGAGTTACAGACCATCAAGACCAGGGACTTCATACAGGTGATGAAGGCTCTGGATATCAACAGTGGCTTGATTGTGCTGGACGGAGAAAGCCAGGAAGTCACATTGTCGGGTCGTAATGTGCCGAATACGAAGGTGGTTCTGGACGGACAAATGAATCTGCACGACCTGTTAAAATACGACCGGTTGGTGCTGACAAAGGCTGTGATTGAGAATCTGGAGGGACGTTTGTCATGAGCGCGACATCTGAAGACTTTAGAATTCTGCGCCGCCCCGTGGTGACGGAAAAGAGCTATGCTGCCCAGGGTGCGATGAATCAATACAGCTTTCGTGTAGAGTCGAGCGCAAGCAAACGGCAGATTAAACATGCGATTGAATCTATTTTTGAAGTGAAAGTGGAAAAGGTGCAAGTGATCAACATGCCCGGCAAGCCGAAACGCCGGGGTGCGCATGAAGGCTTCCGTTCGGGCTACCGCAAGGCGGTGGTGCGATTGCAGGAAGGCGAAACACTTGATGTGACGGAAGAGGCTTAATCATGGCACTGAAAGCATTGAAACCCACCACCAATGGTTCACGCGGGCGCGTAGCCGCGGTCACCCCTGATTTGCATAGGGGCCGGGCGGAGCGTAGTCTAACCAAAGGCCTGACAAAGCATGGCGGTCGCAATAACAATGGTCGTATTACGGTTCGACATCAGGGCGGCGGTCACAAACGCTTGTATCGCATGGTGGACTTTAAACGCGACAATATCGGCATTGCCGGACGTGTGGATCGAATTGAATACGACCCGAATCGCAGCGCACATATTGCCCTGGTTGTTTTTATCAATGGTGACAAGCGATATATCCTTGCGCCGCAAGGTCTGCGTCCCGGTGATACGGTGATGAGCGGGCCGGATGCGGAGATGCGTCCCGGCAATGCCATGCAGATTGCCAGTATCCGTGTTGGCACCATGCTGCACAACGTGGAACTCAAACCCGGTAAGGGTGGTCAGCTTGCGCGTAGCGCGGGCATCGGCATTCAGTTGATGGGCAAGGAAGGCGGTCGGGCGATATTGAAGCTGCCATCCGGGGAGTTTCGCCGCGTGGATGCACGTTGTA
>CAZDWG010000229.1:0-2521 GCA_964509005.1 uncultured Zetaproteobacteria bacterium | reverse complement strand
CATTGCCAATCACAGCAATTAACGCAGAAGTGTCTATCGTGATATACATACAAAGGCTCCATTAACGTACATATGTACACATAATAGCCACTACAACCTGTTTTGTATAGCTAACGACCTGCATAAGCGGCGAGCGAAGCGATGTCCGCTTGATGCTTTCGTTGATTCAGATCGTGGCTCGCTTTGTTGGAAAATACGGAAAATACGGGGACAGTATACCTATTTCTTACTCTTTGTGGCCATGTACTTGAAGCTTCTGATGTTGCCCTGGAGCGTGGGTCAGCAATGGCCGATGCCATCATTTACGCCACAGCGCTACGATACGATGCGGAGTTATACATCACAGGACTTTTATATCTTGACAAAAAATAGTCAATGTCGATTCTTGGGTTCAGGGTCCAATGTCAAGTTATTAAAACCCGACCCCGATATTCTTCCTGAACAATTTAATCAAATGAGAATTAAACAGGCTGACAAAATCGAAGGTGCTTTTGAAAGAGCCATACAGGGAATCCCTGTCCATAAGATAGAAAAAGAGGAGCACGATGAATCGTAAGCGACTGAAATCACAAGCAGGGACAGCCGCTTTCGGGCGTGGAGAGGGTTATTTTGAATCCGGGCGAGTCGGGAACCTGCGATTCCATACGCATGGCGTGCAAGCAAAGGTATCCGGGCGGCATGTGTATCAGGTAAAATTGGACTGGTCTGATGGTTTTGATTACCGCTGCAATTGCCCGATGGGTGAACAGGGGGACTGTTGTAAACACTGTGTGGCTGTCGGGCTGGCATGGTTGAATAGAGATAAAAAAGCGGACAATACGACAGAAAGTGAAGACGAGCGCATTCGCAACTGGCTGGAAAGAAGGGAGAAACAGGCTCTCATCGGAATCATTATGGAGGCGAGTGAATCGGATGAAACATTGTTCAAGCGTCTATCATTAAACGCCTCCGCCTCATCCCTTGACCTGAATGCGCTGGAGCAATCCATTCGCAACACCATTGAAACGGACTTCATTGATTACTACCACATGCGGAGTTATGTGGAGGAGCTCGGCGATGTGACCAACATGCTGGAAGCACTGCTTGATGACGGATATGCGTCAGAGGTGCAGGAACTGGCTCTGTATGCCGTGGATTGCATGAAAAACGCATACAACAATATGGATGATTCCGATGGTGATGCGGGCGGCGAAATGAATTGTTGGCAGGAGATTCATTTGCGTGCCTGCGAGGCGGCGCCGCCTGAGAATGATGCGGAGCGTAAAGTCCTGGCCAGCACGCTGTTTGACCGGGAAATCTATTCGGAAATAGATGAGTTTTACGGCAGTGCTGAAAAATATGCCGGACTTTTTGGCAAGGCGGGAATGGCTCGCTTTAGAGGCTTGGCGGAACAGGCGTGGAACAAATTGCCTGTGCTGAAACCGGGAGAAAAGGAGGATTATCGCGGGGATCGTTATCGAATCACATCCATGATGGAATCACTGGCAAGAGCAAGCGACCGTGTGGATGATCTGGTGGCGATCAAAGCAAGGAATTTATCTGTCGCCTATCATTTTCTTCAGATTGCGCAGATTCTCGGCAAGGAGAAACGCTTCGATGAGGCATTGGTGTGGGCGGAAAAAGGTGTTGCGGCTTTTGCCAGCAATCCCGATTCCCGGCTGGAGGAATACCTAGCGGAACTGTACCAACAGCGAAAGGCGTTCGATAAAGCTGTAGCCCTTGTTTGGAACATATTCGAGCGGCAGCCATCATTGCATAGTTGGGAAACATTGAAGACGTTTTCCAGCAAGGCGAAGAATTGGGAGAGTGAATGGCAACAGCGTGCGTTAGATCATGTCCGTTGTCATATTGTAGAGGAGAAAAAGAGAGGCGCAAATTATTTTCACAAACCGGATCATTCGCTGCTAGTGCAGATTTTCTTGCATGAAAACGATATGGAGTCCGCATGGCAGGAGGCCAATGCAGGGAATTGCAATGCCGGTTTATGGCGGGCGCTGGGGGAAAAGTTGGGGAAGCATGATCCTTCGCGTGCCACATCCTGCTGGCAACGGCTGGTTGAACCCATTATCAATCGCAAGAAAAATGATGCCTATGCCGAAGCCGTGCAGATGATGCTAACAATTGGAGAATGGATGAAACAGGCGGAGAAGGAATCTGAATTTACACATTGGATCCAGGAGATTCGCCTTCGTCACAAACCTAAACGGAATCTGATGAAATTAATGGATGGGAAGAAACTGGGAGTCCGTCGATGAGTCAAACCGCATCAGAAAATGATTCTCAAATACTCATCTATCCAACGGATGACAACAGCATCAAGCCTGATGTGTTGCTGGAGCAGGAAACTGTCTGGCTCACGATTGAACAGATGGGAGTAGCGGTTGCTCACATTTGATACGGTTCCTGATTTCCATTATTTCACGCCGTATCATAAAGCCTGCTTTATCCAGGATTTGAGGGACATCGCGTGTAAATATTCGGCTAGGCCGTTTTACTGAGTTTCAGTCAGTTTATTTTTGTA
>CAZDWG010000228.1:0-2543 GCA_964509005.1 uncultured Zetaproteobacteria bacterium | reverse complement strand
GGCGGCAACATCATCATACCCATGCTCATCAATACGCTGGCAACGACCAGATCCAGCACGACAAACGGAATATAGATTAAAAAACCGATTTCGAAGGCTGTGCGCAGCTCGCTAATGACAAAGGCGGGGATGAGGATTTGCATGGGCGTTTGCGCGGCCGTTGCCGGTTTCTTCTCGTGTGCCGCGTGCAGAAACAACAACAAATCGTCCTCGCGCGTCTGCCTGAGCATAAAACCACGTAATGGCGCTTCGGCGCGCTCGAAGGCGATGGGCTGTGATATTTCTTTATTCAGGTAGGGAGTAAGGGCGGTTGCATCAATCTTGTGCCATACGGGCATCATGATGAAAATCGTCATGAACAGGGCCAGGCCGACAAGAATTTGATTGGGCGGCGCCTGCTGGGTGCCGAGCGCCTGACGGAGGAAGGCAAAGACAACCAGAATACGGGTAAAGGCTGTCATCATCACTAGGATGGATGGCGCCAGGGCCAGCACGGTCAGGGCGGCGACGATTTTCAGGCCGGTGAACCAGTCCTGAGGGTTATCGGAGTTGCCGAGGCTGACGGAAAGGGTTGGCAAACCCGCCGCATGCGCAATATTCACTCCGACGACGGTGACCAACAGGGCGTAGAGCAACAAGACCTTTAAACCACGAATGAACGTAAATATGCGGTCTGCGCACCCATCCTCGCGAGCCATTTTTAGCGCTTCTGTCTTTAGTAACAATTCGCGTTCATTCATGGTTCACTTTTTTTCTTTCTCTTTAAAGTATGGGGCGTCCGGTTCCCGATGTTTCGGGTCAAGCCGGTCGATACGCACAGGTCCGGCGGGGGAAATACCGATCAGCCAGCGTTGGCCATCACACCGGATCACCGCGATGGCATTCTTGCCGTCCAGACCGATACGCTGCTCCAGCACCAGCATGTGTTCGTCCGCAATTTTCAGCCCGGGCCGGAATCGTCGTATCAACCAGATGGCAAGCGCAAACAGGGCGAGAACAGCGGCCAGGGCCGCCATGGATTTCAGCATCAGCATCAGCATGCCAGACCCGGATGCTTCGTTCATGCAAGTGCAAGGGCGCGCTCGGTGGGAGAGACCACCTCCGTCACGCGAACCCCAAGCTTGCCATCGGCCTTGACGACCTCACCCTGGGCAAAGACGGCGCCGTTGGCGAGTATTTGCACCACCGCATTGGCTTCCTTGTGCAATTGCACGACGCTTCCCCGATCCAGATGCACCAGTTCGTGCAAGGGCATTCGTACGCGACCCAGTTCAACACTGATTTCCAGGGGAATATGCATAATGGCTTCCAGATTCGGCTGGATATCCATGTCAACGCCTGGCGTTTCCTCCTGTAATTCTGTTTGTACGGCCTCTTCCGCCTGTTCACTCATATTGCAGCTCCTAATGGTATTTTTTTTCTATGAGACAGGGCACGGGTTACTGACCGGATCAAGAATTTCCGCAGCCAGCATCCCGTCTTGCGCACCCGGTCGGGCCTGAAATGCGGGGAGGTTCTCGATCCATACGATGGCTGGCTCATTCTCGGCCACGGTCAGGGGTAGCATGTCGCCGGGCTTCATGTACATGAAGTCTTTCACATACATTTGGCAATGCCCCATTTCCAGCCTGATCTGAAGCGGAACCTGATCTATGGCCAGCCGCAATTCCCGCGCCCACTGCCGGTCAGCGATTTTTGGTTTGGCCCTCTCCTGGCTGCGCATGGCATCAATCATGGGTTCGAGGAAGGAAAGGGGATAGTGTACCGACAACTCACCCCGAACATCCTCCCCCAGCACAATCACGTAGGATACCGAAAAACAGTTAATATCCTCCGCTGTCAGCGCCAGTGCCATCGGATCGGTGTCCATGCGCCCGGGAGTGAACTGAATGTGGCGCACCGGTCGCCACAGACGGGTCAGGATGTGTCCAATAGATTCCGCGATGCGCGCAGCCAGTCGGTGTTCGACCACGGTCAGCGATACGTCCTCCCTGTCGGAGATGTCGCCGCTGCCGCCGAGCATGGCATCAATATAGGAAACGGCCAGTTGCATATCAAGAACCGCCAGCATGCTTCCACTGGCGGATGCTTCCAGGGTGAAATAGATGCGGGGAACATCGGAATCAAGGATATCCAGATAGGATTGTTCAATCATTTCCTTGAAGAATACCGGTGTTTCACGCCGAAAAACACCTTGCCAGCGCTCAATGATCAATTCCACCAGGGGTTGCTGGTGGAGATTGGAAAACATCGGATAGTTTTCCGGGCCGGCAATCCTGTTTTCACCGAACCCAAACGATTCCACCTGCCGCGGTTGAGGCATGGGGGGCAATGTGGCCAGCAATGCATTGGCCTTTTCCCGCGGCGCAACCGTGCACAACAGGGCACTGACTTCTTCCTGATTCAGGACGGGTTCGCTCATTGTATAACGAAGTCGGAGAAATAAATTCGCTTCACGACTGCCTTGCCGACCACTTTATTGATGCGATAAGCCAATTCCTCCTTCAGGGCAAACTTGCCCTGTGAACTGCTGATACCCTTGA
>CAZDWG010000227.1:0-2408 GCA_964509005.1 uncultured Zetaproteobacteria bacterium | reverse complement strand
TTTACTACCCCCCACAATTCGGAGATGAGAAATAGATATTGTGTCCCCGGATTCCCAAAAAGTTTACTACCCCCCACAATTCGGAGATGAGAAATAGATATTGTGTCCCCGGATTCCTCAGAGAGGCAAGGTTGGATGATTGATCCGCATTAGAAAGTGACTCGCGCGTCCGCCCGGGGCGTGGGCGCTCCGATGACTTCGTAAGAAGTCATCATAATGAATCAATGGGGTCAGACTCGATTGATCTAATAGATTCATGATTTATCTTCTCATATTAGTATGTTACATCAATAAAAAAATATAGAATACTTATCATTTCAGATCAATTGAGTCAGGCTGCTTTCTTTTGGCCTACGTGATCTTTGGGGTCGATGCGTACGAAAACCTGTCCGCAATACTGGCAATGGCCTTTGCCATTCTTGAGATTGATATAGACCAGAGGATGTTGGCCATTATCTGAACAGGATACAACATTTTCGGTCACTTGAATCTCGGAACCCATATAAAACCTCCCCGATCTTTTCTGATGGCGGTGAATTGTGTCGAGCAGTGTGTTTATGTCAAGCTTGGGGCATTATTCTGGCCCGAACTCTTCATGAAGGGTTCAGACCAAGTGTGGAGCGTACCCATGAAATATGCAGACAGGATTTTGATTGAGGGGCTTGAGGTACGCACGGTTATCGGCGTTTTCGATTGGGAGCGGGAGATACGCCAGACGGTGCGGCTGGATATGGAGATGGCCTGGGATATATCAAGAGCCGTGGCCAGCGATGCGATTGAGGATACGCTGAACTACAAAGCCGTGGCCAAGCGGCTGATTTCCTTTGTCGAAGGTTCCAGTTTCGGATTGATTGAATCACTGGCTGAATCCTGCGCAACGATTGTTTTGGATGAATTCGGCGTACCGTGGCTACGGTTAAAACTATCCAAGCCGGGGGCGGTGCGCGGCAGCGAGAATGTGGCCGTCGTAATCGAACGCGGCGAAATCGAATCAATCACGACGGCGACAGGACACTAAGGAGCTATAAATAAATGGCCATGTTATTTATTTACAGCTCCTAAGCCAGATGGCGGCATTCCTGATTGGTATGGGTTCGAATATTGAGCCTGAACGTCATTTATGTGTTGCCGCGCAAACCATTCGGGAACGATTCCCGAGTGCCGTGTTTTCGCGCGTATATCGTTCCATCGCTGTTGGTATGGACGAAGCGGCGGACTTTCTTAACGCCTGCTGTCTGGTTGAGACAACAATGGAATCCGTCCAATTGAATGCGTGGTTAAAGCAGACGGAGGATGCCCACGGGCGTGATCGATCAAAGGGACCGTGGAAATCACGCACCCTTGACCTGGATGTGTTAATGGTCGGGGGCGAAGTTCTGGATGAAGATTTGTGCCGCTATGCGCATGCCTATGTACCCGCCGCCGAGTTGGTGAAACTGCCTTTGCCTCCGGCTGTTGCGGGCGAATTACGCGGCACATCTATCCGCTTGTAAATCATGTGTGCGCGTTTACACTCCGGTCCTCAGTGTCGGGCGGTAGCCCGTATTTGTTAATAGTATGGGCTAAGCAATGTTTCAATTGCGAGGGAGAGCATCGTATGCTATTGGTGGTTCCCACCGAAGTGCGTAACCATGAGGCCCGTGTTGCGGCGACGCCTGAAACTGTTAAAAAGTTTATGCAACAGGGTTTTGAGGTGCGGGTGCAACAGGGCGTCGGCGCGGGTGCGTTTTTTGCCGATACGGACTATGAAGAAGCGGGCGCCGACATCGTAGCGGATGCCGCCAGATTATATAAACAGGCCGACGTGGTGCTCAAGGTGTGGGCGCCGGAGAAGACGGAACTCAAACGTATCGGCAAAGGGACAACAGTCACCGGTCTGTTTTCGCCCTTTACCAACCCCCTGCTTGATGCTTATGCAAAACATGGTCTGACTTGTTTCGCGCTGGAGATGGTGCCGCGCATTTCGCGGGCTCAGAGTATGGATGTGCTTTCCTCCCAGGCCAATATTGCCGGTTACAAGGCCGTGCTGCTGGCGACGGAGTATTACAAACACTTCTTCCCCATGATGATGACGGCAGCGGGTACGGCGCAGCCGGCGCACGTACTGGTGATGGGTGCGGGCGTGGCCGGTTTGCAGGCCATTGCTACGGCGCGGCGTCTGGGTGCGATGGTTGAAGCCTTTGATGTGCGTGCGGCGGCGAAGGAACAGGTGGAAAGCCTGGGGGCAAAATTCGTTGAGGTTACCGCCGATGAGGATGCCGAGGATGCCGAGGATGCCGGTGGATACGCCAAAGAGATGAGTGATGAATATAAGCAAAAGCAGGCAGCCCTGATCGCCGATCACGCGGCGAGCGCGGATATTATTATCACGACCGCGCTGATTCCGGGGAAGCCCGCCCCCGTGTTGA
>CAZDWG010000226.1:0-2576 GCA_964509005.1 uncultured Zetaproteobacteria bacterium | reverse complement strand
CATACCATCAGAGCCAACCCAAGGAACCAAGGCAAGGCGCGTTCCGAAGGTAATGGCGCGCCCTTGGCGAGGAACGCAACACGGCATTGGTTTCTTGGGTTGGCTCCCTTCGGGCAAGTGCTGGCGGGCGCGCGGCTGCGTTGCACTCGTTTGAATTGGCTATGGCCAGTCCCGCACTCGCGCGCCTTGCCGCACATCCCGCCAACACTTGCTGATGGTGTGCTTTTCTATGGGACAGGACACTAGGCGATAGGTCCATCGAGAAAAGAAATATCTTCCCATGCCTGCGTTGGATGGCCGGAGGCATCACGGAAACGCAGATTCTGTACCTTTGGCACACGCCTGTGCGCGCGGCCATAACTGTCCTCCTGCATTTCCGTACCAGAGTCAGCGGACAGGATCATCATGTCCTCATCAAAGACAATATCGGTGATTTCATATATCTCACCAAGATAACGCACCCGCCGCCCGACCAACGCATTCATCCTGTCCCTACCCTGAACCATGCCTTGCAATACCGGATCACTCATTCGCATTCTCCTCGCCGCGTTCAGCGCTATCGCCTACCCATGGGGACAGTATGCCACAAACCTTGCCAACAACCATTTATCATCCACTATACAACCCTGCCGGGTTAAGGGAGACTTTTCATTCCCGGAACGTATCAATGATGTCGAACAAGCAAGGAGATTAAAGCATGGCGCCGCTATGGGGACAAATCCAGGCATGGACCTTTCTCGATATTACCGTCACCCGCTGGATGGCCGCGATGGCCATCCTGTTTCTCACCATTGTCGGGCGGCGGTGGGCACTGCGCATCTTCCATACGCTGGCCCAGGAACTGGCCGACCGGACCGAAACGCCACTCGATAACATGCTCCTGGAAGCAGCGGAAAAACCCGCCGGATGGCTAATGTATATTCTTGGCATTCTAGCCACGGTGCATGTACTGAACCCGCCCGCCGCTGTCTTTCCCATTGTTGCCGCCGTGGACCATCTTGGCCGGATTGCATCCATTCTGATTGGTGCCTGGTTCCTGTGGCGGCTACTTGACGGACTGGCCGCCTACTTCACCGCGCGAGCGGCACAGACCGAATCCTCACTGGATGATCAGTTGGTCCCCTTTGTCGCCAAGACTCTCAAAATATTTATCATCATGACCGGCGTGTTGGTCGTGGCCCAAAATATGGGCTATTCCATTTCCGGGCTCATTGCATCGCTGGGTATCGGCGGTATCGCTGTTGCCATGGCGGCCAAGGATACCATCGCCAATGTGTTTGGCTCCATCATGATCCTGGTGGATCGCCCCTTCTCCATTGGCGACTGGATCAAGACCAGCGAATTTGAAGGCATTGTCGAGGAGGTCGGCTTCCGCTCCACGCGCATCCGCACCTTCGCCAAAACATTGGTCAATGTGCCCAACTCGACCATGGCGAATATGGTCATCGATAACATCGCCGCGCGCCCGAAGCGACGAGTGAAGATGCGCATTGGCCTGACCTATGATACGCCGGTGGCGAAAATGCAGCAGACGGTTCAGGGCATAGAAGATATCCTGAGCCATCATCATGGCGTGGATCATGATTTCTTCCTGGTCAAGTTCGATGAATTCGAGGATTCCGCCCTGTCCATCTTCCTATACTATTTCACCACCACGACGCGCTGGGATGAATATCTACAGGTGCGTCAGGAGGTCAATCTACAGATCATGGAACTGCTCGAATCGCTACAACTGGAATTTGCTTTCCCGACACGCACCGTATATCTGGAGCAATCTTCGTGATTGAAGCTTTCACTGACGGCGCCTGCTCCGGCAATCCCGGCCCCGGAGGCTGGGGCGTACTGCTGCGCATGGGTAAACATGAGAAGGAACTATGTGGTGGGGTCCGGGGAACCACCAATCAGCGCATGGAGCTACAAGCGGCTATCGAATCACTCAAAGCGCTTAAAAAGCATTGCGCAATTACCATCCACTCGGATTCCAAATATGTCGTTCAGGGAATGACCACATGGATTCACGGCTGGAAGAAGAATGGCTGGAAAAATGCCAGCAAGAAACCGGTTGCCAATCAGGATTTATGGGAGGAACTGGATCAACTGAGCGCCAGACACGATGTAATATGGGCCTGGGTGAAAGGTCACTCCGGCCATCCGGGAAACGAACGCGCCGACGAACTGGCACGAAAAGGCATTCCCGTTATCAGCTAATCCGCATGATTCATGTGGGCCGAAAATGCCCGAGCGAACCCTCGTTGCAGACAAAGGAAGGGCGAGGACGCGGCGGCATTTGCGAACCATCCAGATCGACCCGACCCTTCACACACCACAGGGACGCGCAGCATCCCCGTGGTCAAGAGACGGACACGACCTTATTGGCTGCCAAAGGTTGTATCCTGGCCAAAATTGTTCCAGACATAATCAGGATGTACAAAGGCATTGTTGGGAATAAAGAACGTTGCCAACTCTACCGCGCCGACAGCCGTGCGACCAACGGTATACAGCGTGCCTTTTACAAGTCCCCATGTGAAGCCCACGGCCACATTACTCCGGTTGCTGGTATTCACCACATTTTTTGG
>CAZDWG010000225.1:0-2582 GCA_964509005.1 uncultured Zetaproteobacteria bacterium | reverse complement strand
ATGGCTAATGCCTCAAAGGAGGGGTTAGATCCAGCCTGCGCAATGGTCACAAACAATGTTCGCCAAGGCCCGAATATGGTCTTCACGGTCATTTAGCGCCGGGATATAACGAAATGATCCGCCACCGGAATCCATGAAAAATTTGCGGTTCTGGATACTGATTTCCTCCAGCGTTTCCAGGCAATCAGCGGCAAATCCGGGGCATGCGACGGCAACATTTTTTACCCCCTTTTGCGGCAGGCTGCGCAAGGTTTTATCGGTATAGGGTTGCATCCATTCCTCACGCCCGAAGCGCGACTGAAAGGTCAACATCCATGCGTCGTCTTCCAGTTTCAGAGCCTCGGCCAGCAGCTCGGCTGTGCGGCGGCATTCGTCGGGATAGGGATCGCCATTTTCATAGTAGCGTTTCGGGATGCCATGGAAGGAGAATAGCAGTTTGCCGAGTCGACCATTGGTTTTTATATCTTCACGGATACTAGCCGCCAATGCCTCAATGTAGGCCGGATGATCGTGATAATTGCGCACAAAACGCAACTCCGGTATGTCATGACCAGCTTTCATCACTTTATCCACCGCATCAAATGTGGATTCCGTGGTGGTCAATGAATACTGCGGATAAAGCGGCAATATCAGCACGCGATTACACCCACTTTTCGCCAGGTTTTGCATGCCGTAAGCAATGGACGGGTTGCCGTAGCGCATGGCTAGTTCAACGCGGAAGGCACCGGGGTGATTGGCATCCAGCACAGCCTGTAACGCCGCCTTTTGGCGCAGGCTGACGTCCAGCAGGGATGAGCCGCTTTCAGTCCAGACCTTTTGATATAATTTTGCGGACCGTGACGGGCGAATATTCAGGATGATCCCGTTAAGAATCGGCCACCATAAAAGCCTCGGCAGATCGACAACACGTTTGTCCCACAGAAACTCCTTCAGGTAACGGCGCACAGCGGATGTGGTCGGCGCATCCGGTGTGCCCAGGTTGCTTAGCAGAATGCCTACAGCACTTGAGGCGGACATATTAACCTGGATTACTCATAAATACTGCCGCGCCCTCACTTGTTCCTTCGCCCGCAGCGAATCCTTGCTCGGACGTCCGTAAACGCGGTTACGCGCATCCATCGCAAGAATCCGCCAGCGAACAAAGGCCCTGCGTGATCATCGCGGCGATTCATGAATAATCCAGGTTAGTCCTTGTTCATGCCGATCAGGTCAAACAGTTCCAGCCGCGATGATGGGTTGTTGAGAAATGCACCGGTTAGTTTGGATGTGGTGGTCCACGCATTCGGCTTCTTTACGCCACGGTGACACATACAGAAATGCTGACACTGGATAATCACGGCGACCCCCGCCGGTTTGAGTACTTCGTCAATCACACGTGCGATTTGCATGGTCAGCTTTTCCTGTACCTGTAAACGTTTGGCGTACACATCCACCACGCGCGCCAGTTTGGATAGTCCGATCACCCGACCATTGGGAATATAAGCTACATGCGCTTTTCCGACAAACGGAGCGAGGTGGTGTTCGCAATGGCTATGCACCTCGATATCCGAAACCAGCACCACTTCATCGTAGCCGCAAACCTCCTCAAAGGTCTTTTCCAGATGTTCGCGGGGGTCTTCGAGGTAGCCGGAAAAATACTCGCTAAAGGCCGCCAGCACGCGTTTGGGCGTCTCGTGCAGACCCTCCCGGTTCGGGTCGTCGCCAATGTATTCAAGTAAAGCACGCACATGCTGCATGGCGGCGGTATTTTTCGGGTCGGTTGGATCAAAGTCTTGCATGGTTTCCCCGGTCATTCATGATTTAGACATACGAGCCAATTGCAAAACCCTGGGTTTTGCAATTGGCTCACGTTAACGTATTTATATCAAACGAAAAACCCCGGAGGGATAATGAGTTACTTGCAAAGCTGCGCATGGGCAAGGCGAAGGTGATTTCATGTGGTGAAATTCCAGTCCGAAAATGGGGGAACGAACCAGCAATCAGGGATTTCGCCAGTGACCCATAAGGTGACGACGATTGACCTGTTACGCCACGGAGCATTGGATGGCGGCATCCGCTACCGGGGTATGACCGAAGCATCGTTGACGGTCGATGGGCGCGCAAGCATGGATGCTGTGTGGCGCAAAGTGGAAGGCAGTATTGATGCTGTTGTCGCTTCGCCCCTGTCGCGCTGCCGCGAACCGGCGGAAGCATGGGCAAAGGAAGCGGATATTGCCTGCCGGGTAGAGCCGGATATCCGCGAAATGGATTTTGGCGCGTGGGAGGGACTAACGATGGAAGAAATAGAAGAGCGATTTCCGGGTATGTTGTCCCGCTGGCGTGAGAATCCCGTAGGTATGCGGATTCCCGAAGCAGAACGTATCGAGAGTTTTTCCAGACGTGTACTCGAAGCCTGGGAAGCTATATGGTATGAATCGGTCGGAAAGCATGTGCTCGTGGTGGCGCATTCCGGTTCCTTGCGCGTGATTCTGGCACATGTACTGGGCGCACCGTTAACGACTATCCGGCGGTTCTCAATGCCTTATGCCTCATGGAGCAGGGTGATTGCCGACAACGGCAAGCCCTGCCTGGAATACCTTAAT
>CAZDWG010000224.1:0-2672 GCA_964509005.1 uncultured Zetaproteobacteria bacterium | reverse complement strand
CCTTTATGTACATATCCCAAACGTTCTTCCATATTCAATATTTTCTCGCCTACGGCATGAAAGCGGAAATGCCCCGGTTCAATAATGCCCGCATGTACGGGACCCACCGGGTATTCATACACACCGTCACCTTCGGCTTTGATAAAGGCGTATTCGCCTGCATTTGGCTCCATGCGCGTATTGGCTGCAAAACTGCTGCGCATCGGATGCGCATCCTCCGGCCAGTGTTCATGTTTTAGCCACCGGCGTGTATCCACAAGACCTGCCACGCGGATACCGAACATGTCTTGCAGGCTGCGCTCCATACGTACGGCAGCCACGTAGTGTCGGCCAATATCCGGCAATACCGGATCATTCACATTCAAATCGGTGCGTAGCAAGACATGCCGATGCTGCGGATGCGCAAACGCCATGTAGGCATAGAGCGCCTCCTCATCATGCCCCCCGGCTTCCGCCGCCCAGAGAGAAACAAACCGCATGTCCTGTCGGCGTGCTTCTTCGGCTGCCTGTGTCCAGTCCAAACGCCGGATTTGCAGGCATGGCATAGCCGCTGGATGATGATCTTCCAGATAACGCGTGACGATACCGTGGTCTGATAAGCGTTCGGCAAACCATGTGTTCGCCTCATGAATCATGTTGCCCCTCCGGCAATCAGAGCTGCGGCCTGATGATACCAACCCGCGAGAAATCCGGGGATGGAAATGCCAAGCAACAGTGCCAGAGAAAAGTGTATATATACCGGTAACATATTGGCATGTACCAGTTTGGCGTGTTCGGGAACTTCGCCATAAGCCATGTCCGGCACGAAACGAAACAGTCCTGCTACGGCAATCAGCAAGCCGAGCAACAATATGCTCACCGTCCATGGGTACGACTGCAATGCCGCTGAAAAAATAAGAAACTCACTGGTAAATACGCCAAAAGGCGGAAATCCGGCGATGGCGCAAGTGCCAATCAGCAGCCCCCAGCCAATGCCCGGTTGATGATTGATCAGGCCACGAATGTTGCTCATGACCTGAGTACCCATCGCTTGCGCTGCATGGCCAACGGTGAAAAAGATACCGGACTTGACCAGTGAATGGGTGGTCATGTGCAGCATGGCGGCAAAATTGGCAACGGGCGTACCTATACCGAAGGTGAAGGTCATCAGCCCCATATGTTCAATGGATGAGAAGGAGAACATACGTTTGATGTCATGCTGTTTATGCAGGGAAAAGGCAGCAACGAGTAACGACAACAAACCGAAGCCCATCATTAAATTACCCGCGAAATGCGTGCCGGTGGAAGCATCGACCAGCATTTTGCAGCGTACCAGCGCATACAGTGCCAGATTCAGCAATAGTCCGGAGAGTACGGCGGATACAGGTGTTGGGCCCTCGGCATGGGCATCGGGCAACCATGTGTGCATGGGTGCTAAACCCACCTTGGTGCCATAGCCGACCATCAGGAACACAAAGGCCAGGCGCATGACTGTAGGGTTCAGTTGATCAGCGGATGCATAAAGACGAGTCCAGGTCAGCGCTGCCTCCCCATGCCCGAGCACATCGGATGAGGCGAAATACAGCGTGGCTGTACCGAACAGAGCCAGCGAAATACCCACACCGCAGATAATCAGGTATTTCCATGCTGCGGCGACAGATCCCCGCGTGCGGTAGAGTGAAACCAGCAGCACCGTAGCCAGTGTCGCAATTTCCAGCGACAGCCAGATAATACCCAGATTATTCGATGTCAGTCCCAGAAACATACCGAATACAAATAATTGCGACATGGCGTGATACAGGCGCAACCGTTGGCCATCAATCTTTCCCGTCTCCAGTTCATGGCGCATATAAGGACCGGAAAAAATAGCCGTAGTTGTGGCGATAAAGGCCGTCAGCGCAACCAGAAAGACATTAAAAGCATCCATAAAGAACCAGTCGCCCCAAACCATCAGCCGACCATGCCGGAGCACCTGCACTGCTAAACCGATGCTGGCAATAAAGGTAAGCGCAGCGGCTATTTTATTCACCCATGCGGAACGATACGGATGGGCATCGAATGCCAGCCATGTCGCAGCAACGAGTGGTGCGCCCAGGAGAGCTAACAGCAACATCAATAAAGCCTTGATCCGAACTGCCTGTGAGGCTCTGCGTGTGGCTTTATTGGTGTTGTTGTTAGCAGAACAAACCAGTTCATGGATTATTTCTCCATTTTATTCAAGTCAAGCGACTCGAATGTATCCCGGATATGATAGAAGAACAGGCCAAAGATGACGCTGATAATCAACACGTCGAAAGCCACTCCCAGTTCCGCCACCAGTGGCATACCGTAGGTCGCACCAACGCCAGCGAAGAACAGCGAGTTTTCAATGGCCAGAAAACCGATGACCTGCGTGATAGCTTTCTTGCGTGTAATCATCATCAGCATGCCAAGCAACACATTGGCCATGGCCACCGCGATAGTGTTGCGCGTGATCAAATGCGACAGGTGCTCGATTGGCAGGGTAACCTGATAGGAAAACACCACCAGTGCCGCCGCAATCAACATCGTAATCGGAATATTAACCAGTGGTTCCACTTCCCGGTGTACATGCATTTGCCGGATAATTTTCCACAACACCCAGGGTAGCAGCATGCCTTTGAGCATCAGCGTGATGGCGGCGAAGACATACAACTCCGTATTGTCACTGGTAT
>CAZDWG010000223.1:0-2685 GCA_964509005.1 uncultured Zetaproteobacteria bacterium | reverse complement strand
TCCATCAACCCCCGCACGGCGGCCTGATCCAGCAAACCGTGCCCCGTAGAAGCCAACATGGTCACCTTTCGCACACCCTCGCGAACAATCAATAACTGAAACGTTCCCAGTCCCCTCCAGCCACGGCGGCGAGCCGGACGCGGATATTCAATATGCGCCAGCAACAGGGCGCGCGCACGCGAGGATATGCGACCGGGAGCTGCGGATGCCTGTGCCGAACCGGACATGTGATGCGTTGTTTTAGCTGGCCTGCGAGGTGTACCAGACTCATCAACATGTAGTTTGTGACGTTCAACCGGATGGGGCGATGGCACATGGCGATCAGGCACCCGCGCTACACGGGAAACAGCCTTGTTCCTTGTCATGTGCTTCCTGGCATGTTGCGGCAATGTAGGGGCATGAGACGTGGGGGAAGGTGTATGCACGGCCGCCGCCTGCGTTTTCATTCGCGGAATGGATTTCAACACCTGGCGCCGGTACGAACCGGGTCTGTCGGCAACCGTTTCATGCTCTGACAGATCAACGTGCAGTATGCCATTATGCATGATGTCCATGACTGGCGGTGATGGCCACAATAGAAGCAGAGCGTGCACGCTGCCCGCCGCAATCAATGCGACCAGCAGCCGGACACGCCCTGTCTGCATCATGCCGGATTCGTCACCATCTCACGCACACAATTCCACATGTGATGAAGTTGTAAACCCCCCGTCCATGGCCCTTTACTCCGCAGAAAGCGAAAATCATGGTTTTAACTTTCCTTACAAATCGATGGCTTACAAAACAAGCCATTGATTTCGCGCCCATCCATGGGCGCTCTGATAACTTCGTACGAAGTCATCATGTATCAAAGTTCCGCGCTCACACCGCCATAAAAGGCCTGACCCAACACGCCATAACCGGCAACTTCCTCATATTTTTTGTTCTCCAGATTATCCACCCGTGCATGGACCGTCCATATTCTGTTCACTTTATAACTTAGGCGAATATCCGTTTTGTGGTAGCCCTGCATGGGCTTCTGGTTAAAGGAACTGGAGAAACGCGGGCCGACAATATCCACCTGCACCTCGGCATTCACACCCGCCATACGCACGCCCGCAATAAAGCTGCCCGAACCTTTGGCACGGCGAGCCAGTCGCGTGCCGTCAATCGAATTGACCGCATGCAAAAACGTCCAGTTTGCTTTGGCGTAAACCGGGCCGTAGCTCATGTTTGCGGACAATTCGAGGCCATTGGTGCGCGCCTTGGCAAGATTGATTGGCTCACTCAGAAAAACTGTCGGTGCCGTCTGGAAAACAATGAGATTAGCAAAGCGTTGATCGAACCACACGGCATCGAATCTGCCGCCCATGCCATCACCTTGCATCTTGTAGTGAAGGCCCGCATCCCAGCCCTTGCTGGTTTCCGGCTTGAGATTCCTGTTGCCGAATCCGGGAAAATACAGGTTATTGATGGACGGCGCCTTGAAGCCCGTGCCGTAGTTGGCTGTTAGTTTCAATCCGTCGGTTGGCCGCAACACACCGCCAATATGGTATGTGGTCTTGCTGCGACTGGTCGAATTGCGGTCATTGCGCACGGATGCGCTCATATCCGCCCAGTCTCCATCCCACGATAATACTGTAAAACCAGCCCGCTGAATAATCGTGTTATCCAGCTTGGCGCTACCACTCAAACCCCTGTCCCAATGAAAATCCAGTCCTGCCAGCAAGGACAGCGACTGCCAATCCAGATGATTCTGCCAGGTAATCTCGTCGATGCGGGTGCGAAAATCCGAAGTATTGAAACTGCTAGCAGGGTCACGGTTGATGGCCTCATCGGTCGAGCGGGAAACCGTCAAGTTGGTATCCAGCAAATCACCCAGGGGATAGGAAAGCTTGGCGCTGCTCACCGTTTGTTTGGTGCTACTGGTAAAAGTCAGCACATCCGTGGGTCCGAAACCATCCAGCCCCGTCTTGCCATCCACATTACGTACGATGACATCCAGATTTCCCGCCCCTACGGGTATGCCCAGACGCCCGGAAACCGTAGTTTGACGGTATGGATCAGGTTCGCCGCCACTGGCTGCCGCCGAAACACTGCGCGTGCGAGAGCTATCCACGGTTAAGGCATAAGATACGCCGGAATTCGTTGCGCCAGTGACACTCGAATCGCCCGATACCGTATGGTAAGTTCCCGCCTCCCCGTAAACACGAACATGCGGCTTACCCTTGCCCTTACGCGTAAAAATCTGGATCACGCCGCCCATGGCATCGGCACCGTACAACGAGGACTGCGGACCGCGCACGATTTCGATGCGCTGAACATCCGCCGTGGAGAGATTGGCCCAGTCAAACGACCCAAGCGTAGCCGAACCCACGCGCACGCCATCAATCAATACCAGTGTTTGCCCGGAATTGGCGCCCCTCAAAAAAACGGATGTCGCCTTGCCCGGACCGCCACTCGACGCCACTTCAATGCCCGGCTGGCTACGCAAAATGTCCGCCACCAATGTCTTCTGCGACTGGACGATTTGTTTGCGGTCAATCACCGTCACATCCGCACTCACTTTCGCCGGATCCTGCGCGATGCGCCCGGCTGTGACCACCAATGGCGACAATGTCTTCGCTGCATAAGCCTGGATCGGCATCAGCAATAGTATTGCCGTGATTCCTATATATTTTTGCTTGTTGATACAACTTTCCACGATTT
>CAZDWG010000222.1:0-2693 GCA_964509005.1 uncultured Zetaproteobacteria bacterium | reverse complement strand
TGAATGTTTTTTCGATATGCTAGATGAATCAAGGGGTTGCGCTATGTGTGTGCGAACACTTGCAGAATCCGGGTGGAATATCCGCACATCCCCGAACACGCATAGGAGTAGCCATGAAAGCTGCGGTTTTGGTTGTAGATGACAATGACATTAACCGTCTAAACCTGAAGCTGTTACTCAAGGACTCTTATCAGGTGCTTGAAGCGGGCGATCTTGAACTGGCTGAGGAGCAATTGGCGGCGCATCGGGTAGACTTGCTGGTGCTGGATTTGGCGTTGCCGCCTGAACCGGATAATCCTGAAATTGGCATGAATTATCTACAGAGGTTTCTGCGGGATAATCCCGACATTCCTGTTGTGGTGATTACGGGGCACGGACAACGCAAACTGGCTGTACGGGCGCGAAAAATCGGCGCTGTGGGATTCTTTGGCAAACCATTTGATCCCGATGAGGTTCGAGACACCATTGATGCGGCCATAGAGACCCGTTGGCAGCAAATGCGCGACCAGGAACTTGCCCGCCTCGTCAATGATCGCGTCGGACAGGATTTGCTCGGAGATTCAGGAGCGATCCGTCAACTGAGAAGCATGGTTGCGCAGGTTGCAAACTCACCTTCCACAATATTGATTCGTGGAGAAACCGGCAGTGGCAAGGAATTGGTGGCTCGCCTGCTGCATGCCCGTGGGCCTCGCCGTAATGGGCCTTTTATTGCCATCCATTGCGTCGCCATGGATGAGCAACGGCTGGAATCAGACCTGTTTGGCCACGAAAAAGGTTCTTTTGCCGGTGCAAGTCGGCGCAAACAGGGATGGTTCGAACGGGCCAGCGGTGGCGCATTATTCCTTGATGAAGTGGCGGGGCTGCCCGTTGGCATTCAGGGTAAACTGTTGCGCGCACTGGAAACAGGATCCTTTTCGCGCCTGGGAAGCGAAGCCGAACTCTCCTGTGATGTGCGCCTTATATGCTCTACCAGACAAACGCTGGAACAGTTGGTGGAGGATGGCTCCTTCCTTGATGATCTGTATTATCGAATCAATGTCGTAAATATTACCGTCCCCCCCTTGCGTGAACACGTCGAAGACATCCCATTGCTGGCGGAACACTTCCTGGAGCGGAAATCACTGCTGTGCAACAAACCGGTGGAAGGATTTTCCAGTTCAGCGATGGAACAACTGATTGCATACCGATGGCCGGGCAACGTCCGGGAACTGGAAAATGTCATTGAGCGGGCCGTGGTGCTGACCGGAGGGGTATGCATTGACCATATCCCTTCGCTGGAAGGCCCACGTGCCCGCGAAAATGGAAAAGACCCACTGGAGACATGGCTTGAACGTCTGCCCGTCGATGGCGTAAATGCTGAACGATTACTGGAAGAAGTAGAAAAAAAGATGGTGCTTGCGGCGCTTGCGCGCAACGGTCAGGTCAAGGCAAGGGCCGGGCGATGGCTGGGATTTGGCGATCACACCAAGGATAAAATGCGGTATCTATGTGATAAATATGATATTCGCCCAGGTCAAAACTGATGACTTCTTGCAAAGTCATCAAAGCGCCCATGAATGGGCGCGAATATCAAGGGCTTGCATCGCAAGTTGTTGCTTTTCGTGGCGTAGAAAGCCCATGGGCAGGCTTGTCGCGGCTTCATCAGATATGAAAAGGGTCATACTATTGTTCATGCTGTTCATGTTGATGCCGACGATGGTCGTTGCGCAGGAATATCTGTATCAACGGGATGTGACCGTCCCCGCTTATCAGACATTGCGCGAATTTTTCGATATGCCAAACCGACCGGGAAAATACGAAGTCACGATGGTCTCCAATTCCATGGGGCCGCTAACATTTCGCGTTCTGCGGGTACGTGGCGAGCATGAGGAAACGGTGAAACGTATGCGCAGTTACCATATGGACTCACACGATTTTAATGCTGAATTTGACAATCCAGACGGCAAGGATGACCTGATTGTTGAAATCGCCAACTCCAATCCGGCAACGAGCGCCAGAGTGTCCGTCATCGTCGTGGAATTACCACCCCAGTAAACCTTCTCAAATACCGTAGCAGTAAGCAACGCCTTGCAGCCAAGTTGATTCAGAAAAACAAAGAACATGCCCCCATAGGGGAAGCTGCGGACTGGCGCACTGTGAATGTGGATAGTTCTGCAAATATACCCGCTACCTTTTGATAGGTCGCATCCTACGGATGTGCCAATAATTCGCCACTATCAACGCAAAATACGACAAGCAAATATTGCGTTTAATGCCTCAATTACATATAACTGTTCGTATATGCCTGATAATAACACGGGAAAAGGCCCGATCCACATCGTTGTTGATGATCGCGAGATACGATGTGGCATATTGGACATACTCGACACGATGGAATTGGTTTCAGTCACGGTAAAGCGCCTGACATGCGGGGACTATGCGGTGGGAGAGAATCTGCTTTTTGAGCGCAAAATGCTTGCCGACTTCGCAGTGTCCGTTAAAGACGGTCGCATCTTCAAGCAGGGGTGCAAACTGGCTCAAAGCTCCCGGCGCGGCATCATCATTCTGGAAGGAACAAGCCGCGACCTGGCATCAAGCGGCATGCGCCGGGAGGCCCTGCAAGGCACGCTGATTGCACTCACGGTATTCCTTGGTATTCCGCTGCTCCGATCCCGGAACCTACAGGAAACAGCACAACTCATGCTGTATACGGC
>CAZDWG010000221.1:0-2705 GCA_964509005.1 uncultured Zetaproteobacteria bacterium | reverse complement strand
TGTCTACGCTTCAGACCCATCGTTACCGATACGCCCGCAAGACTTGGTTACTGCCTGCATGCCTTTGCTTGGGCAGACTGGCCTTTCACCAGTTCGGAAAGCGTACAGCTTTCAGGACGCACGCCTGGACTATTCACGAATGCTGCAAGCTGCCTTTTCAATCTGTTTTCTTTTCCAGTCCCGATGTTGACACATGATGTCAATCACTTGTTGTTCATCACCGGCAACGGTAAGCAGATCGAGGTCCTCGGCGGAAACCATGTCGGCCCCCAGCAGGGTTGTGCGCGACCACGCCAGCAGCCCATGCCAGAAGTCCACGCCGAACAGCACCAGAGGTAGCGGATAAATCTTGTGCGTTTGCATCAGAGTAAGTGCTTCAAAAAATTCGTCCAGCGTGCCGAAGCCGCCCGGCATGCAGACATAGCCCATTAACTTCTTGACGAACATGACCTTGCGCATATTATCAAGGTACTGGGCTCAGCTTAAAGAATAACGTCCTCTTTTACACAAATACGATTTCTTCCCCCTTCCTTGGCTTCATAGAGGGCTTTGTCGGCACGCTGAATCAGGCTGGCCAAGTCTTCTTCGCATAAATGATTGGCCACGCCGGCACTGAACGTCACATGAAATTCCCTGTCCTCACAGAGAAATGTCTGTTGCATAAAGAATTTGCGCAAACGCTCGGCAAATCGGCGCCCTTCCTCAGGATTGCGGGTGATAATAAATATCGCGAACTCCTCACCGCCAATACGGACGGGAATATCTACCTTGCGGCAGGTGTCCAGAATTGCCGCACCCAAGCCTTCAAGTACGGTATCACCCGTACTATGACCGTAGGTATCGTTAATGCGTTTGAAATGATCGACATCCAGCATGATCAGGGCCAAGCCAGAAATTACACCCCGGTCATGGGAGGCCAGCATACGCTCCACCGCATCGTGCATGTAGTAACGTGAATAAAGCCCTGTCAGCGGATCATGGATAGAGCGTAGATATAACTCATCGCGTTCTTTCTCCACGGAGCGATAAATGATTTCGCGTTCGATGGATACCATCAACGGATCACGAAGCTGGCCGATAGCTGCATCCATCTCCGGACTGATATCCGTATCTTCTGTCAGCTTTAGCACGGCAAGAGCCTGCATGGTATGATCGTCAGTACAAAGCGGCACAAAGAGCTGCTTCCCGTCATCACTCTTACGACAATATTTCATTGGCAGTGTGGCTGCCGGACTTGCGTCTGCGCGTCTGAAGAAGTCCGGTTCTTCCACCTCTTCACCACGGTAGCGGTTGGCGGGAGCAAGACATAGCAGCTTTTCTCCATGTTTCCCCGCATAAAAATCGATGGAATCCAGATTGAAAACTTCGGCCATCACTGGCATCAGATGGTGCACAATATCGCGAAAATCGCGGTACAACATGAAGGACTGTAGGGCCTGTTTGAGCATATGGTTGATAGCCATCAACCTGAGGATTTTGGTATCGCCCTTGGCCATAAGAAACAGGCCACAATCCAGTCCCTTGAGCTTGCGGAACATGAAATGCACCAGTTCTTTACGGATAATGGAGCCATGCTGGGGCGCAATGATCTGGATGGGCCACTTTTCCAGTTCGGTTAGGCCGTGCTGCACAATATCGCGGCTGGGCATATAATGCTCATGAAAAGCCTGGATATTATCAAAATGCGTTTCATCTTCGGCATACAAGTGCCATTCTTTGGTAAATCCGCCAAAAATATCACTGGAAAAGAGCACGCCTGTAGCCTCGTCAAAAGTCGTGAAGGCACCTGGGAAATGCATGTAGGGTGTCAGCGTAAAACGCAACGTACGATCAGCCAGTTCAAGCTGCCAGTCGTGTTCCTCTATCTGCCAGAACGGCATATTCTTCAGGCCGTAGTGCTTCAGCAATGCGGCCGCGCGCCAGTGTGTAATCAGCAGCGCGTCATCGCGACCGATCATCTGATCGATCAGCACCATTGCACCGGTAATATCCGGATCCTGATGATGACAAATAAAGTAGCGGATGTTCGAGAAGGGCATGACTTCTTCAATTTTCTTCAGCGTGTGTGCAAAGGTCAGAGCAGAGCCGGGATCAATCAATACAGACTGATTGCCATTCTCAATCAAGTAGACATGGCACTGGAACACGTCATCCGGCAGATAGTGTCCCACCCACCATGTACGATCAGCAATCCTTACAGCATGCTCCGTGTCTATATTCGTCATCATCACCCTCCTGAAAGGTGTCAGGAACCTTTATTGCTTCACGGGTCTCCCACGTGGGCGCATCGTTGATTCGAGACCAAACCTGTCGGTCATCGCTTCAACCCACCCTTGATCTCCAAATGGCCGGCCACGCTTCACGCTTTCGCGAAAAGAGGTCAACACCCCCTTGCCATACTCATCCGCCTCATCACGATTAACCAGTGACACCCAGTTTTCCGGTCTCTTAACTGGCCAGTCAATAAGCGGCTTCTGGCGCGCTCTCTTATCAAACATCCGTCTGTACAAACTACACCATTGCCACTCCTCAGCCCGCTTTACCAGGTCAGCCTTTAGCGCATTGCGCTCTACATACCGACATGCCGTAAGAAAATATTCATTGGACTGAACGACAAAGGATTTGAACCTCCCCTGATACACGTGGCCGAGTGCAATACAAAAAAGCACACTCCCTAAGCTGGCCGCGGTAGGTCTTCTATAATG
>CAZDWG010000220.1:0-2719 GCA_964509005.1 uncultured Zetaproteobacteria bacterium | reverse complement strand
GGGCTAGTATACTCTCCCGGCATGAGTCATCCGGAATTTCGCCGCTATTCCGCCCTGGACGCCTTGATCCGGGAAGCAGACCACATTCTCAACAACATCTTCTGCGAGCAGCCCTCCAGCCGCGATTATCCCGCCGATGCATACGAGGAATCTCCCTCACTTTCCACCCAAAAGAAAAAAGAGGCTGCCGGGCTGATGCGCGTGAATCATGCTGGTGAAGTCTCCGCCCAGGCTCTGTATCAGGGCCAGAGCCTGACCGCCCGCGACCCATCATTGCGGATAAAACTCAAATCCGCATCCATTGAAGAAAGCGACCATTTGAACTGGTGTCGACGAAGGCTAGAGGAATTAGGTGAGAAACCTTCCATGCTCGACCCGCTCTGGTATCTGGGATCGCTCGTACTGGGCATTACGGCTGGCATTGCCGGGGATCGCTGGAATCTCGGTTTTCTGGCTGAAACAGAATATCAGGTCGTCCGTCACCTGGACAGCCACCTGAAACAATTGCCGGAAAAAGATGTAAGAAGCCGTGCTATCGTTACCCAGATGAAAAAGGATGAGCTGGGGCATGCCCTGTTGGCTGAAGGCTTGGGAGCTGCTGAGCTTCCTTCACCCGCCAGAACACTAATGAAATTCACTTCAAAAGTGATGACTACGGTTGCCAAACGAATTTAACCTGGATATTCATAAATGCTGCCGCGCCCTTGCTTGTTCCTTATTTCAGCTGCGCCAAATCGCGCACAGCGCCACGATCCGCCGAGGTGGTGAGCGCCGCATAGGCTTGCAGAGACCTGGAAACAACGCGGTCGCGATTGACCGCTTTCCAAGCGGCTGCGCCTTTGGCTTTCATTGCTTTTCGGCGACCACTCAGCACCTCATCGGGAACGGCTAAACCTATGGATCGATTCGGAATATCTATTTCGATGGTATCGCCATCCTCGATGAGACCGATCGTGCCGCCTTCGGCTGCCTCCGGTGAAACATGACCGATAGAAAGACCGGAGGTACCGCCGGAAAAGCGGCCATCGGTGAGCAGCGCACAAACCTTTCCCATATTCTTCGATTTTAGATAGGAGGTGGGATAGAGCATTTCCTGCATACCCGGCCCGCCCTTGGGGCCTTCGTAACGTATCACCACGACATCGCCAGCCACGATTGTATCGTTGAGGATGGCCGATACTGAAGCCTCCTGCGACTCAAACACACGGGCACGGCCACTAAACGTCCAAATGGACTTATCCACGCCAGCGGTTTTCACAATACAACCTCTTTCCGCAATATTGCCATAGAGCACCGCCAGCCCTCCCTCTTTGGAATAGGCATGCGCGACATCGCGGATACAGCCTCCCTCGCGATCATCGTCAAGTTCCTTCCAGTGTTCGGACTGTGAAAAAGCCTCCAGTGAAGGTACGCCGCCGGGTGCGGCAAGAAACAGTTGCCGTGCCTCCTTGTTGTCCGGGTTCGTTATATCCCAGCGGACCAACGCATCACCCAAACTCGGCGCATGTACACAACCGGCATCGGCATGCAAGAGGTCTGCGCGATTCAGCTCGGCAAGAATACCCATGATGCCGCCGGCACGATGCACATCTTCCAGATGATACGACGAGGACGGTGAAACCTTGCAGATATTCGGAATCCTGCGCGACATACGATCAATATCGGCCATAGTGAAATCCACGCCAGCCTCCTGCGCGATAGCCAGCAGGTGCAGCACCGTATTGGTGGAACCGCCCATGGCAATATCCAGTGCTATGGCATTCTCAAAGGCTTCGAAGGTAGCAATGGCGCGCGGCAATACCGATCCGTCATCCTGCTCGTAATAGCGTTTGGCCAGTTCAACTGACAAGCGGCCAGCCTTGAGAAACAAAGTTTTGCGATCTGCGTGTGTCGCCACCAGTGAACCGTTACCGGGAAGTGCCATGCCCAGCGCTTCGGCCAGACAATTCATTGAATTCGCCGTAAACATGCCGGAGCAGGAGCCGCAAGTCGGGCAGGCCGAGCGTTCGATGGCCGCGATATCCTCATCCGTCTCCCGCGGATCAGCAGCCTTCACCATGGCATCCACCAGATCGAGGTGCATATCCCGGTTGTTAAGCGTTATCCTGCCCGCCTCCATTGGGCCACCGGAAACGAATACGGCAGGAATATTTAGGCGCATTGCCGCCATCAGCATACCCGGCGTAATCTTGTCACAGTTGGAGATACAGACCAGCGCATCGACGCAATGCGCGTTGCACATATACTCGACCGAATCCGCGATCAGATCACGGCTGGGCAGGGAATACAGCATACCACCATGACCCATGGCGATACCATCATCAATAGCAATGGTATTGAATTCCTTGGCCACACCGCCTGCCGCCTCAATTTCACGCGCCACCATCTGACCCAGATCCTTCAAGTGTACATGGCCCGGCACGAACTGCGTGAAGGAATTAGCAATGGCGATAATCGGTTTGTCCCAGTCCCCTTCCTTGGTGCCTGTGGCACGCCACAGCGCGCGTGCACCGGCCATATTGCGACCATGGGTGGTCGTGCGTGAACGATATGCGGGCATGGGAGTCCTCCGGGGAAATATAGTTGTGCGCAGGATAGCCCGTTTCAATCTGGCCTGCACTATTCATAAATTCTACCGCGCCCTTGCCTGCTCCTTTGTTCGCACCGAATCCCTCGTCGGTCGTCCGTATGCGCGCTCACGCACTCCTTCCTTGGAATC
>CAZDWG010000219.1:0-2739 GCA_964509005.1 uncultured Zetaproteobacteria bacterium | reverse complement strand
GGCGCTATATCTCCACCGATGATGACCTGTTTGAATTTTTACTGGAGCATGGCGGGCAGGGTTTGTCTTATTGTCGCAATGAAGTGGAAAAGCCTATGACTGGCGAGCGCCTGATGGCGCTGGTGCGTAATATTCATCGTCTTAAACAGTTATGCAGACGGCTTTCACAGCGTATGGATTTACCGGTACTGAAACTGTTGCTGGAAACCGGTAAGCTGGAGATGTCCGCTTTCCGCCATAGAGAGCGGCTGGAACCTCGGATCCAGGATGTGATTGACGCCTTTAACAAGGTATCGCGCGTTGATGAGACCATGGAGTTTTTGCTGCATGAGGATGCCGAGCAGGGCTGCTGGCAAGTAGAATTCAGGCGACGGGATCATGGCCGCATCATACATTCCCGGCTGGACAAGGATTTGGCGGGTACAGGTGAATATCGTGAGGCGCAAACCTTGTGTGCTTCGGTGCAGCGGCTGGTCGGCGATGGCGGGCATTTGTCCCGCGAAGAAAAACACTGGCCTGTCATCCATTATGACGATATCGCCAATGTCGTCGAAGGTGAGGGCCGTAAAGGACTTTACATCCAGCGCTACAAAGGCTTGGGTGAGATGGATCCGGCGCAACTTTGGGAAACGACCATGGACCCGGAAAAGCGTGTCCTGCTTAAGGTCAGCGTGGATGATGTTGTGGCAGCCGACGAAGTTTTTTCCACATTGATGGGCGATGCCGTTGAACCACGCCGAAACTTTATTCAGGACAATGCTTTGAAGGTGCGTAATCTGGATGTCTGATTTACCCGTCGACCAACGGAAACAAACGCTGACGTATGCCGATGCCGGTGTAAATATTGATGCCGGGAATGCCTTTGTCGATCGTATCAGGGGGGCTGTTTCTTCGACTACGCGCCCTGAAGTGATGGGCGGGCTGGGAGGCTTCGGTGCGTTGTTTCGTGCTGATTTTTCCAGCATGGTCGAGCCGGTGCTGGTCTCTTCCACGGATGGCGTCGGTACCAAGCTCCTGTTACTTCAACAACACAACCGCCCACACGTGGCCGGAATTGATGTGGTGGCCATGTGCGTTAACGATATGGCCGCGCAAGCGGCAGAGCCGTTGTTTTTCCTGGATTATCTGGCTACCGGCAAGCTTGATGACGAGACGCTGGCCAGTGTCGTCGAAGGTATTGCCGAGGCTTGCCGTACCTGTGAATGCGCGCTGATCGGCGGTGAGACAGCCGAAATGCCGGGCATGTATGCACCGGGGCATTACGATATCGGTGGCTTTTCAATCGGTGTGGTGGATAAGCCGAAGGTGATTGACGGTTCCACCATCGCCGATGGCGATGTGATGCTGGGGATTGCTTCCAGCGGCCCGCATTCCAATGGTTTCTCTCTAATTCGAAAATTAATTGAAGTGGGTGGTGTGGATATTGAGAGGGACGTATTACGCGACGGTTCCATGGCCGTAGATGCCATACTTGCCCCTACCCGCCTGTATGTCCCGATGGTCAAAGCATTGTTGAAAGCAAATGTCTCGGTACATGGCTATTCACATATCACCGGTGGCGGCATGTTCGACAATGTCGAGCGGATTCTTCCGAAGGGCCTTGCCGCTACGGTGGATGTCTCTGCATGGCCGGTGCCTCCGGTGTTCGAGTATCTGCTTTCTTTTGCGGACGTGGCGCGTGATGAGTGCTATCGTACCTTCAATATGGGTATCGGTTTTGTCGCGATTCTTTGCGAAGCCGAAGCGGCCAAAGCCGAGTCAGTGCTGACCGATGCTGGTGAAATGGTTTACCGCATTGGCCGCATTCATAAGCGGAACGGAGCAACTGTTACATTAGTTAGATGAGCGTGACTCTGCGGTAAAACGCTTTTGATCCTTATTTTCCGCATACATGCGGAAACAACGGACTATTTTCCAAATGGCAGGATGCGGGAAAAAACAGGGTCGCCTCCGCGGGCATGCATGGTTGCCATCGTTATGTGTCCTGACAGGTACAACAGTAGCAATGGCGCAACGGATGTATGGATTTGCATCCATAATTCCGCTTGCCGGGAAACATGATTGCCGGGACCTTGCCATAAGCCCCAGATGATGGAACCGGTGATTGCCATCGTGGACATGATGAGCAGGCCCAACATTTCAAATACCAGAGACAAGGCGTTGCCCAGTTCCGGCAAGGGTCTCTTCCCCAATAATATCCAGGGAATGTTGCGTGCGATTGACAGGGCTTCACGCCAATGAGGCAAGGAAAAAAGAACAAACAACTGGCGCTTGCGAGGACGACCCCTGAGTAATAAAGCCCATATTAAATTAGCCAACACAATCACTGCCGCCACGATACCACCTGTCCGGTGTGCTTGCATAAAAAAAGCTCCCGGTTTGATATTCTCATGATTCGGTTGAGGCGCCCCTGTCACGGCAGTGGACGCAGGCTGTGCGGCGTGTCTGTTTTGATCCACGCGTTTATGATTCGGACTCGTCATCAGAACAGTGCAAGCCAGTTGAAAGATTACACTCAGCACCAGCCCTGCATGTAGCCAACGGGTAACCGGATGATACCCCTGTGCGTTTTGGTCGTTGGCCTTGGCTGCCGTTCGGGGAATTTTACCCCCCGCGCCCACAGGCCTCTTGCTCGTTGCGGCGATCATGGCCTTTCCGTGTTCATTGTCTCATTGCAAGAGGCTCTAGAGCCTCTTGCAAAACTCTGGGTGGATGAGCGGCAATCCCACTTTGAGTCCA
>CAZDWG010000218.1:0-2745 GCA_964509005.1 uncultured Zetaproteobacteria bacterium | reverse complement strand
TGGGTCAACGCCTCCTACAGGAACGAGCATGGCAATACGCAACCGATGGGTGGACTGCTCGGTGAGATCTGTATCCATGATCCGGCAGCCCTTCCCGATGAGGCGCTTACGCTGCTGGTGCTGGGGCAGTATCTCGGCGTTGGCCAGCGGCGCGTCTTCGGCAACGGGCGCTACCTGCTGGTCGGCGATGAGGAGACTGGCACGCTCCATCGCCACGCCGCCACAGCATGGCTGGATCGCACCATGAAAGAGGAGAATCTTGAATCGGCATGGCACGCGATTGTCGACAAGCCGGACGATGATGAGTGCTGGCCAGGGTTCTCCGGGACCGAAATGGAGGAGGCTGCCGAATCGTGGGACAGGGGTGCGATACTGGCGCGTGCGGGCAAACTGCTGCGCGGCGAGTATCAGCCGCCTGCTCTGCACGGTTTTGTGCATGAAGACGCCGATGGAGGTTTAAGGCCGCTGGCCGCGCCGCCGCTAAGTGACCGGGTGATGCAGCGGGCAGTTCATCAAACCATTGCCCCGGCACTGGATTTGTTGATGAATGCCGGTAGTTATGGTTATCGAGCCGGTCGCTCGCGCTATCAGGTTCGTGACCGGATTCAGTCCTTATACCGGGAAGGCTATCGCTGGGTTTTCGAGTCGGATATCCACAGCTTCTTCGATACGGTGGCATGGGATAAATTGCGTATTCGTCTGTATGCGGTGCTTGCCGATTTGTCCGCAGTCGATGCCGTCATGGCCTGGATGCAGGCGCCGGTGCAATACAAGGGCGCGCGTATTGAGCGAGCCAGGGGGTTGCCGCAGGGATCGCCGCTCTCTCCCGTGCTGGCCAATCTGATGCTCGACGATTTCGATCACGACCTCACCGATGCCGGTTGCCGGCTGCTTCGTTTCGCCGACGACTTTGTCATCGTAGCAAAAACAAGGGAAGTCGCGGAGCATGGCGGGAGGCTGGCCGAAAAGGCATTGGTTGACGTCGGTCTGACGTTGAACCGGGAGAAAACCCACATCACGCCATTTTCGGAGGGCTTTCGGTTTCTGGGTTTCATGTTTGTAGATGCGCTGGCGGTGGAGTGCAAGCCGCAGCGTTCGCCCGATGCCGGTAAACCGCCGCCGCAGAGTTGGCTGGCCATGGCGATAGCTGACGCGGACGATGAGAAGAAGCGCGAACAGAAGCTTCGCGGCAATAAACCCGCCGCGCTTTCACTGTATGAAGATCGCGGTCAGATGCTAATCTTCTGCGGCGAGCCAGCCGTGCTGTTCACCCGGGGTGGCCGCGCTCGTATTGAGAGGGAAGATGAATGCCTGCTCGAATCGCCATGGGGGCATCTGGACGGCATCGTGTTGTTTGGCCGGCATCACATTACCACGCCTGCCATGTTGGAGGCGTTGGCGCATGACGTGCCGATTCACCTGGCTTCGCGTTCGGGAAAATACAAAGGTATGATATTTAATCCCCGCTGCGCTTCCGGCGGCGAACTGTGGCTGGAACAACAACGGCTGTTTTCGCAAGAAGAATCCGCCTTGCGGGCCGCCAGGAGCGTGGTGGATGCGAGAATCCGGCATATGCGCGAAACACTACGCCGACGAAAATCCGTGAAACTGAACAAGGCATGCCAGTCCATGGAAATCAGCCTGCGTGAAGTGGTTCGAGTAGAAACCCGTCAGCAATTAAACGGAGTCGAGGGAAATGCGACGCGTAACTACTTCGAGGCGTTACGCGAACTTGTTCCGGAAGTTTATGCCTTCCATGCTCGCAACAAGCGACCGCCTGAAGATCCGTTTAATGCATTGCTGTCATTGGGCTATACGCAGATCTATGCCCATGTCGATTCGCTATTGCGCGCCGATGGTTTGCTGCCGGAAAAGGGCTTTTATCATCGGCAGCGGAGCGGGCATGCGGCGCTGGCGTCCGATTTGATGGAACCATTTCGCCATGTCGCCGAGCGTTGCGCCCTGTCCATGGTGCAGCGCGGGAGGCTCAAACCGGATGATTTCAATAATTCCTCAGCATACGGTTGCCAACTGACGGCGAGTGCCCGAAGGGTATATCTGGGCGCGCTTTCCGAAGCGCTTCTTACCCCGGTCAGTGCAGCGGGAGGCGGCCAGCCATTAGCCATTCTGGATCATATCCATCATCAGAGCCTGGCTGTAAAGATGTGGGTTGCCGGCAAGTCGCGGTCATTCGAAGCATGGCGAATGCGGTGAAGGCGTATTATTTGGTCTGTTTCGATATCTCTGGCGACAAAGAGAGACAGCGGGCGGGAAAGTTGTTGCTCCGCCACGGCCAGCGTGTGCAGGAATCGGTTTTTGAAATTGCGCTTGCAGGGCCCCATGAACTGGAGGGATTGAAAAAGCGCCTGATCTCGATTCTTGAAGAGGAAAATGAAATGCGTTTTTACCGCCTGTGTCTCGACTGCCGCAAGGCGTCGCATCGCATTGACGGCATGCCACTGGCGGGGTTCCCTGCCGTGGTGATTATATGATTGGACTGAATGGAGAAAAGACCATATGCGACAAGGCTTTTCTTGCAAATATAGCCTGTGGAAAACAATTTTGGCCCGCCATCTCTTAAAAATCAATAGCTTACGCTGCTTTTTGGGGGCTATGGGATCGGATGCACCATTTGTACCCTGTGGACAAGTTGTGAACCGCCGGAATGCCCGGTTAACCTGCCGTTGCAGCAGGGGAAAAAGGGAGTACTGTTGGACATCTGATTGGCTGAAGAGCCGTTGAAAC
>CAZDWG010000217.1:0-2822 GCA_964509005.1 uncultured Zetaproteobacteria bacterium | reverse complement strand
CGGGTTCTGATTCCAATATCTGCGCAATGATTACGATTGATGATGATCGTGATAGCGTTTGCTTGATGTTGTTTTGTTTCATGCAGCAACGCTATGAAAAAAGCCCTTTTCTTTCCGGTTTTATTTGTGGGTAAAGGGCAGAGCTAGGTAAGGAGATTATACCCATGGATATGAACCGCATGACGCAAAAGGTACGCGAGGCTCTGGCGGCGGCACAGTCTCTGGCCGTGCGTCTCAACCACCAGGAAATAGATGGTGAACATGTGCTTGCGGAGTTGCTGGCGCAGCAGGACGGGCTAGCGCCGCGCCTGCTTGAACGCATGGATATACAGCTGCGGGGGGTGGCGTCCCGTGTTCAGGATGCGCTGAAAAAACGTCCAAGGGTGACGGGGCAGACTGCGGGCGGCGTCTACATGACTCAGCGGCTGAATCAGTTTTTTATCCGGGCGGAAGATGAAGCCAAAACACTGAATGACGAATATGTTTCGGTTGAACATCTGTTGCTGGCCTTTATTGCCGAGGAGGAAAACACTGAAGCCGGGCGTATCCTCCATGATGCAGGGATCACTCGGGAGGTGTTTCTCAAGGCGCTGGAGGTAATACGCGGACACCAGCGCGTCAGCACGGATGATCCCGAAGCCAGTTACGATGCGTTAAAGAAATACGGCTCCGATCTGGTGGAAATGGCCAGGTCCGGCAAACTTGATCCGGTCATTGGGCGCGATAGCGAAATTCGTAGCGTGATTCGTATTCTCTCCCGAAGAACCAAGAACAATCCAGTGCTGATAGGCGAACCGGGCGTCGGCAAGACGGCCATTGCCGAGGGATTGGCCCAGCGTATTTTGAACGGTGATGTGCCGGAAGGTTTGAAGAATCGGACGCTTTTTTCGCTGGATATGACGGCACTGATGGCGGGTGCCAAATACCGTGGTGAGTTTGAAGAACGGCTGAAAGCGGTGCTCAAGGAAATCAGGGAGGCCGAAGGCCGCATCATTCTCTTCATTGATGAGTTGCATACCATCGTTGGCGCCGGGCGCACGGAAGGCTCCACCGATGCGGGTAATATGCTCAAGCCGATGTTGGCGCGCGGTGAGCTGCACTGCATTGGCGCTACGACGCTGGATGAATATCGCCAGCACATCGAAAAGGATGCGGCACTGGAACGACGGTTTCAGCCGGTGTTGGTAGACGCCCCCAGCGTCGAGGACACCATTTCCATCCTGCGTGGCTTATGTGAACGCTTTGAGGTGCATCACGGCGTGCGCATTGCCGATACGGCGCTGGTCGCGGCAGCGATGCTGTCCGACCGTTATATTTCTGATCGTTTTCTGCCGGACAAGGCCATTGACCTGGTAGACGAGGCCTGTGCCTCCATTCGCATCGAGATTGATTCCATGCCAGCCGAACTGGACGAGATTACGCGCCGGGCCATGCGTCTGGAGATTGAGGAAACAGCGCTGAAGAAGGAAAAAGACGAGGCCAGCAGGATCAGGCTGGATGGGCTGCGTCGGGAGTTGGCCAACCTGAAGGAGGCGCGTGATGCCATGCGCGCCCGCTGGGAACAGGAAAAGGCTTCCATTGGCGAAGTTCAGCAAGTGCGAGAGCGTATTGAACAGACCCGGCACGATATTGAGACCGCTGAACGTGCTTACGACCTGAATAAGGTGGCCGAGTTGCGACATGGTGTCCTGCCTGATCTGGAAAAGCAGCTTCGCGAACTGGAGACGGCGGGTAAGGAAAAAGGAACAGAAACCAGTCTGTTGCAGGAAGAAGTGACCGAGGATGAAATTGCGCAGGTGGTGGCTCGCTGGACGCATATTCCCGTCGCCAGACTCATGCAGGGTGAACGTGAAAAGATATTGCATCTGGATGAAGAACTACACAGGCGCGTCATTGGTCAGGACGCGGCGGTTAAGGCCGTGGCTGATGCCGTGTTGCGCGCCAGGGCGGGGGTGAAGGATCCGAAACGTCCGATCGGCTCATTTGTTTTCCTCGGGCCGACCGGGGTGGGAAAAACGGAGCTGGCGCGGTCTCTGGCCATCGCCCTGTTCGATTCGGAAGAGTCAATGATCCGGTTAGATATGAGCGAATACATGGAAAAACATGCCGTTTCAAAGCTGGTTGGCGCGCCCCCCGGTTATGTCGGTTTTGAAGAAGGCGGACAACTCACGGAAGCCGTGCGCCGCAGACCCTATGCGGTTTTGCTGCTCGATGAAATCGAGAAAGCGCATCCGGACGTATTTAATATTCTGTTACAACTGCTGGATGACGGGCGGCTGACGGACAGTCATGGCAGAACGGTTAATTTCAAGAATACGATTATTATTATGACCAGCAATATTGGCAGCGACATCCTACTCTCCAGTATTAATGCCAGCGGGAATATTAGTGAAGCCGCCAAGAATGAGGTGCTGGCGGAACTTTCAACACATTTTCGCCCCGAGTTTCTCAACCGGCTGGACGATATTGTTTTGTTTACACCTCTCTCGCAGGCTGAAATCACGCAGATTGTAGATTTGCTGATGGCCGAAGTGGGTCAGCGTCTGTCCGAACAGAAGATAAGACTGATTGTTACGGATGCGGCGCGGTCGCTGATTGGGAGGGAAGGCTATGATCCCGTGTTTGGCGCACGTCCATTGAAACGGTTTATACAGAGGGAGGTTGAAACGCCTGTTGCGCGGGCGTTGCTTTCCGACATGGGCGGGCACACAACGCTTACAGTAGATGAAGAAGATGGCCGTTTAAGTGTGGTGAGCTCGTAGAAGTCATCAGAGTTCCATGGATAGTTCAGACGACTTCAGAAATCCCGAGGAAGACCTGCC
>CAZDWG010000216.1:0-2842 GCA_964509005.1 uncultured Zetaproteobacteria bacterium | reverse complement strand
ATTCATAAATCGTTTTCTTTCGAGTCGCTCAAGGGAATGGATCAGTTCAATTCCGATACGCTCCAGCGGCAATATTTCACTGGCCGCCCCGATTTTCGCGGCAGCCTTCGGCATACCATAAATAACGGAGGTTTCCTCATCCTGGGCAATGGTATACCAACCCTTTTGCCGCATCGTTTTTAGACCCTTGGCCCCATCAGCACCCATGCCGGTCAGCAATACGCCAACTGCTTCTCCCCGCCAGTGCCGGGTAAGACTGGAAAAAAAAGCATCCACGGATGGCCGATAGGGATACTCCACGGGTTCGGGCGTGTAGTGCAGGGTTTGGTCCCGGGCAAGAACCAGATGCTCATTGGTGGCGGCGAGCAACGTTTCTCCAAGCTCCGGGCGTTCCCCCTCGCGCGCGGGGCGTATCGGCATTTTCGTGATACTGCTCATCCACCGTGCCATCCCCGGCGCAAATTCCTCGTCCACATGCACGACAACGACAACGGCGGCCGGGAAATGTTCGGGTAGCGCGGACAGGACTGTGGTTACGGCCTTGGGACCACCCGTCGATGCTCCAATGCCGATCAGCAGACTACCATAACTCGGAAGAGGGGAGCGGATTTGCGGCTTATGCCTTACAGGTGTTGTGTTCTTGTTAATGAGCCGACTTATATTGTGCATCTTTCTCCACAAGGGACCATGATCGCAGGATCCCTCATCCATGTCCGCGCTGGCTTCCGGGGTTCTGACCACATCTATGGCGCCTGCAGCCAACGCCTCAAAAGCTAGAGCCTGATTGCCTTTCACCGATGCCGTAACGACCAGGATCGCGCATGGGCATTGCTGCATGATGCGGCGCGTGGTTTCAACACCGTCGATATCGGGCATGATTAAATCCATCAGGATCAAGTCCGGCGTATCATCGCTGCATTTCAGGATGGCTTCAGTGCCATGTCGGGCTAACCACGCCACCGTATAACCGGACATGCCTGACACCATCCGCCGCAATAGCTCCAGCGTCATGGGTGCATCATTAACGATCCCAATCCTCATGCCTTCACGTCCATCCGGGACTTGCTCATAAGCCTCCTAAACACAGCCATTGCCGATCAGGTCAGCTACGGCGTCCAGCAGGGTCTCATCGTGGAAGCTACCTTTGGTCAGGTATGAATCAGCACCAGCCTCTAGACCACGCATGCGATCCTCATCGCTTTCTTTATAGGAAACAATGACCACCGGCGTATCCTTGAGTCTGGCATCACGCTTGATTTGGCGGACGAGTTCGATGCCGTCCATCCGCGGCATATCTACATCGCTGATAATCAGATCGTAATGACCTGAGCGAGCCGAATTAAGACCGTCGACGCCATCCACGGCCACGTCAACCTCATAGCCGCGTGAGGCCAGAAGCTTGCGCTCGACTTCCCGCACGGTAATGGAATCATCCACAACCAGAATGCGCTTGTTGACTTCGGTTGCGGCATGGCCAGCCAATTGACCTACACGACCGAGTTTTCCGATGCTGATGAGCCTGGCGGCGGAGCGCAACAAATCGTTGACATCGAAGATTAATAGCGGCGTCCCATCGGCCGTTACGGCGGCGGCGCTGATATCTTGCACCTTACCCAGTATGGGGTTCAATACTTTTTCTACCAAATCACGCTCGCCGAGGAAGCGGTCAACGATCAGGCCATAGCGGGGCTCAACGGAGCCCAGAATAACGATTGAGTAAAACTTGTCGTCGGTAACCTTCCGGGGCCGTCCCAACAACTCTCTGGCCGAAATAAGGCCGATTTTCTGATCGCCCAGACCAATATATTGGCGACCCTCAATGCGCTGCACGCTATCCACGCCACATTTCAGCACGCGTTCGGTATGTATCAGGGGAAAGGCATACGCTTCTCCGTCAATCTCAACCAGCAAGGAGCGAATCACCGAAAGCGTAATGGGCAGCCGTAGTTCAAAGCGCATGCCCGCTCCCTTGCTGGCGCTGCCGCGCATCGTGCCGCGTACCTCCCTAACCATGTTGGCGATCACATCCAGGCCGACGCCGCGTCCTGAAATCTCGGTGACTTCTTCCTTCATGGTGAATTTAGGCAGGAACAAAAATGCCATTAATTCAGGTTCCGTCATCCGATCCACCATTTCCCTGGTCGCATGGTCCTCACGGACCACTTTTCGCCGCAATGCATCAAGATCAAGGCCGCAGCCGTCATCCGTCACCACAATTTGCAGTATGCCAGCCTGATGCATGGCTTCGATGCGTACCACGCCTTCCTCGGCTTTGCCCAGACTATGGCGATCTTCGGGAGATTCGATACCATGATCAATGGCGTTGCGTATCAAATGGTTCAGGGGGGATTCCAGCTTTTCGAGAATGTTCCGATCCACCATGGTGTTGAGACCGGAAATTTCCAGTCGAACCTGCTTGCCCATGCCGCGCGCCAAATCGCGCACCATGCGCTTGAAGCCGTGTACGCCATCGGCAAAGGGGCGCATGCGGCTGAGTACGGTCTGATGGTGCAGGCGGCGAGACAAGTTGGAGATGGAACGGGCATGCAACTCCAGGTCTGCCTGCCGGGACGCAAGTGTTTCACGACATTTCTGTGCTTTGCTCCGGGCACCCTCAAGCTTGCCGCGACCGGAAGGCGCCATGTTTCCGGATGGGGATATCTCGATGTTGGTCAGCATCTTTTCCACGTCAGCCATGCGCCGCTTCAAATGCAGCATGGAATCGGAAAATGGCTTGAGCCATTGCCATGCCACCTGCATTTCGCTGGCCAGAGCGAGCATGCGGTCAAGGTGTTCGGGGCTCAAGCGCAGCACCCGATCCTTTACCTCCTCCTGGCTAGCT
>CAZDWG010000215.1:0-2910 GCA_964509005.1 uncultured Zetaproteobacteria bacterium | reverse complement strand
TTGCCTCGACATGGCATACGTCCTCGCGGCAAACGCAAAACCCAACTCTACATCCTGCAAAGCCTACCCGGCGTGGGACCGGAGCGGGCGCAGGCGCTGCTGGATGCATTCGGAAGCATCGAAGGCGTTTTAACTGCAAGCACGGAAGAATTGGTGATGATCAATGGCATAGGGACACTTACCGCCAAAGCCATCCACTGGGCGGTGCATGAGCCCAGCAGCGAATACGACCGTTCTCGTGAAGATTCCGATCCATGCCTGTAAGAATCCGCTTGTCTCGTCGGCATCAGCGAGCTCGCGCCCGGTGGGTGGCATCAGAGCACGATCAAGTGCATACGCAGGTAGGCCCCCATGAAGCATTGGCGATACGTCCCTACATGAAACGTAACTACTCAGCACCCCTATGGATTGGCTGTCATTGCGAGGAGGAACGACGAAGCAATCTCGTATTTCCACGAAATTCAAGATTGCCGCAGTCGCTTTCGCTCCTTCGCAATGACAAAACGATGGGTGCTGAGTAGTTACCATGAAACAATGGTTGCGGTTTGGCGCACTGGCGTCGGGTCTGTTGCTCCTGCTTGTCATGGGCTTTGCCCTTTATTTGAAGAACCTTGATTTCAATGACTTCAAGCCACAGATACAAAACATGGTACAGGAAGCGAGCGGTCGGGCGTTGACCATTGAAGGACGTATCAACTTGCGGCTTTCGCTGCACCCCTACCTCAGCGTGAAAGGGTTGCATCTGGCCAATGCCAAGTGGGGAAGCCGCAAAGATATGATTGATGCTCGGGAGATGGAAGTCAGAATTCAGTTGCTGCCCTTGTTGCATGGCCAACTTGTTGTTGACCGCTTGCTGCTGGTGCATCCGGATATCCTGCTGGAAACGAACCAGCAAGGTGTGGGCAATTGGCAGTTTGGCGCATCCACCTCCCACGCGGGAAAGACAGCCGCTCCTTCCGAGGCATCATCCATGACCTTACTTCCACGATTCCACCATTTGCTGTTGCGCCAGGCCAGGGTGACCTACCGTGATGGCCGTTCCGGCAAGCAATGGCGGCTGGAGGTGCCGTATCTGAAACTTAAAAGCAAGGGTGATGTCCCCGATGCGCCCGTCAACATACATGCCCGTCTGCGCTACGGCGACAAGGCGATCAGCTTCAGGGGCGGCATGACATCCTTGTCGGCGCTGATGCGAAACAGGCCTGTCACCATGCATGTGAAGGCGGCGTTGGACAGTGTGCGGCTTGAACTTGACGGCAGCATCGAACGCCCGCTCGACGCCAGTGGCGTCGAGCTAAACATCAGCATGCGGGGCAAGCATGCGGCCAGATTCGTCCGTTTGTTTGGTGGTCACCTGCCGCACGATGCGCCATTTCAATGGCGCGCCTTGTTGCAAGATACGCCCAAGGGTATTTCCCTCAAACAGTTACGTGCAAAAATGGGTCGTAGCGACGTGAAAGGCGAAATGCTTTTGCGGCTAGATAACGGAAAGCCAGTGGTGATAGCGGCGCTGGCCTCGCGGCGTATTGATGTCAGTGCATGGCTGACGGGCAAGGGCATCGTCGCAGGTGGCACCATTGTCAAAAAAGCCGGGGGGCAGCGCTTGTTCCCGGATACGCCATTACGACTGGATATCCTGCGTCGGATCCGCTTGCGGCTGTCATGGAAGATTGCGCTGGTAAACTGGCCGGGCATACAGCTTGAGCAGGTCAACATGCAACTAAGCGTGAAGGATGGCGTACTGCGCGTTACTGCGTTTAGCGCACGCATAGCGGGTGGAGGCGTGCGAGGAAGTCTGATACTGAATGCGCAGAAGCCTCTGCTGCGACTGGCTACGGATATTCACGCAAAGGGTGTTGTTGCCAGTCGCCTGGTGCAAGGCGAAAGGGCCATCAAGGGCGGACCTATGGACATGCAACTGAACGTGAAAGGAAGGGGCAATTCCATTGCCGGAATCATGGGGCGCCTGAACGGAAGTCTGAAGTTGAGCATAGGTAAGGCCAGAGTAAAAACTGGTGCACTGAACCTGATCGGTGGCGATCTATTGGTGAATATCTTCGATAAGATTAATCCCTTCTCAAGCACACCGCCCTATACCCGGCTGGCCTGCGGCGTAATGAATTTCCGGATCAGGGACGGTCTGATGCAAAGCGATAAGGGTATCGCCTTTGAAACAGCGCGCATGAACATCCTCAGCGGAGGAACCATCAATCTTCGGAATGAGAAGATTTCTCTCAGCATTGGTACGCAGCCGCGCGAGGGATTAGGGGTAAATCTGTCCGACATGCTCAATATCGTCCGCATCGACGGCACGCTGGCCGAACCTTCATTGACCGTGGACGTTGTAAAAAGCGGCATGCTCGCCGTGCGCGTGGCTGGTGCCGTTGTCACTGGTGGTTTATCATTACTTGGCGAAAGCCTGTACAACCGTCTGGCCGCAGACCGGACGCCATGCAAAACGGCACTGGCCATGCCATGACGAAAAATCCTGAATAATACCGCTTACATCTTATGCGGCGAGATGAACCTCGATATCCGACACCTGATTCTCGGCGGAACCGGCCACCCTGAACACAAATGGCCAGAAGCATGCCTCATGCACGAAGTAGCATGCCTTCCCGTGGTGATGGACCAGGAGTCCATCGGACAATTCTTCCACACTGATTTCACTTACATGCGAAAAAGAGCATGGGGAACACTGATGGGCAGCTGGGTTTCCCCACGCATTCGCGATGAAGTGGTCGATTATATGCAGCACTATGTTGCATTGACGGAGCTTCCTCTGACCCGCCTGTTGAGATGGCTTGGCGTTGGCCGCGCCAAGTACTATTCATGGCAATCCCGTTACGGTTGGAGAAGTGGCGCTTGCAGATGCCATCTGAAATGCTGATAATACGTTCAGCCGGTCAA
>CAZDWG010000214.1:0-2920 GCA_964509005.1 uncultured Zetaproteobacteria bacterium | reverse complement strand
ACAGATATTGATGTCAGCATCATCTGCCTCGGCACGATGACGTGGGGCGAACAAAACACTGAAGCCGAGGCCTTTGCACAAATGGATTATGCGCTGGATCACGGCGTCAACTTCTTCGATACCGCCGAGCTATATGCGGTACCGCCACGCGCGGAAACATACGGGCGCACCGAGGGGATTATCGGCCACTGGTTCAAAAAAACTGGTCAGCGGAATCAAATCATCCTTGCATCCAAGGTTTGCGGTCCCACCGGCTGGTGCCCGCATATTCGTGAGGGCAAATCGCGGCTAGATGCGCAAAGCATTATTACAGCCTGCGAAGGCTCGCTCAAACGGCTACAAACGGACTATCTCGATCTCTATCAGGTTCACTGGCCGGATCGAAATACCAATTTTTTTGGTGGTCTGGGCTATCTACCAGCAAAAGACCCGGATGCTATCCCTATCGAAGAAACGCTGGAGGCACTCAAGCTGCTGGTGCAACAGGGCAAGGTACGGCATATCGGTATCTCCAACGAAACACCATGGGGCGCCACGCGCTATCTACACCTGTCAGACACAAACGAGCTACCGCGTATCGTCTCTATTCAGAACCCGTACAATCTGCTTAACCGCAGTTTTGAGATAGGGCTGGCAGAGATCGCCTGCCGCGATGCCGTTGGCTTACTCGCCTATTCGCCACTCGCCTTCGGAACGCTCTCCGGCAAATACATGGATGACACAAAACCGACCAACGGACGCATCACGCTGTTTCCCGATTACACGCGCTATACAAATCAACAAGGACAAGCCGCCACGACTATCTATGTGCAACTGGCGCGTGAGTACGGTCTCGACCCGGCGCAGATGGCGCTGGCCTTCGTCCATTCCCGTCCATTTCTCACCAGCACCATTATAGGCGCGACCACCATGCAGCAATTGCAGAACAATATAGCCAGCATCAATGTGCTTCTTTCACATGAAACCCTTACCGGCATCGAAGACATTCACACCCGCTATCCCAACCCCTGTCCGTAGCTCCCCGCATATATTGATGGCGTGTTCATGCAATCAAAGGCATGCTTCGCCACCGGTAATTTCCGCAGGTGTAAATCATGACTAAAAACGAACCCGTTCAACCCACATTTGCCGAGTTGAACCTGATTCTCCCGCTGATCAAGGCTCTGGAAGATGTAGGTTACGAAACACCTACTCCGATTCAGGCGCAAACGATTCCATTGCTTCTCGAAGGCAGGGACGTGGTCGGACAAGCACAGACGGGTACCGGCAAGACGGCTGCGTTCGCGCTGCCATTGCTCTCCCGCATTGATCTGGATCAACACTCTCCACAGGTGCTGGTGCTGACGCCAACACGTGAGTTGGCCATTCAGGTGGCCGAAGCATTCCAGACCTATGCCCGCCATATGAAAGGATTCCATGTGCTGCCGATTTACGGCGGCCAGAGCTATGATATTCAACTCAGGCAATTGAAGCGTGGCATACATGTCGCAGTTGGTACGCCGGGGCGCGTCATGGATCATATGCGCCGCAAAACACTGAAACTGGACGATTTACGCGCGCTGGTACTGGATGAAGCCGATGAAATGCTGCGTATGGGTTTTATTGATGATGTGAAGTGGGTTCTTGAGCAAATGCCGGATCAGCGTCAAATTGCCCTGTTTTCAGCCACCATGCCGCCGGCCATTCGCAAAATCGCCGAGCAACATCTGCACAATCCGCAACAGATTACGATTAAAGTGAAACAGACAACGGCTGAAACGATTCGTCAGCGCTACTGGATGGTCAGCGGTCGGCATAAACTGGATGCATTGACGCGCATTCTTGAGGCCGAGCCGTTTGATGCCATGCTTATCTTTGTGCGTACCAAGATCGCCACTGAGGATCTGGCGGAAAAGCTGGAAGCGCGCGGATATGCGGCCACGGCACTCAACGGCGACATTGCCCAAAAGCAGCGCGAGGCCATTGTCAATCGCCTGCGAAAGGGGAATATGGATATTTTGGTGGCGACCGACGTGGCGGCGCGAGGGCTGGATATACAGCGCATTTCGCATGTGATCAACTACGATATTCCCCACGATACCGAGTCCTATGTACACCGCATCGGGCGCACGGGCAGGGCGGGGCGTAAAGGCGATGCAATTCTGTTCGTTGCACCACGCGAGACGCGCATGCTATATGCCATTGAGCGGGCGACAAAGAAGCGCATCGATAAATTCGAGATGCCAACGACCGCGTCGATCAACGACAAACGCATCACCGAATTCAAACAGCGCATGACTGAAACACTGGAGTCGGATGAGGGGCTGGAACTGTTTGCCGATATTGTTGAGCAATACTGCAATGAACAGAATATTCCGGCTACCGAGATTGCCGCGGCACTGGCAAAAATGGTGCAGGGCGATAAACCGCTGTTGCTCAAGGATGAGCCGAAACAGACCCCCCGGCGGGATAACCGTAATCCACGCTTTGATGCGCCGGAAGACAAGCGCAGGAGCTCCCGTGTTCGTTATGAGAGTGATGAGGCCAGACCGGACCGCAAACCGAAGCGAGAGCTTGTACAAAAACAGGGTAGTCATGAACCCAAACCGGAACGGGGCATGGAACGTTACCGTCTGGAGGTCGGCGAGGCGCATGGCGTGAAACCGGGCAATATTGTAGGCGCCATCGCCAATGAACTTGGCCTGGAAAGTGAATTTATCAACCATGTCCAGATTATGGATGACTACAGCATGGTTGATCTCCCCGAGGGGATGCCCAAGGCGATTTTCAAGGAACTGAGGCAGGTATGGGTGTGTGGACACAGGCTCAATGCATCCCTGTCTGAAGGTGGGGCAAGCCCGCCGAAGAAGCCGAAAAAGAGGTTCAGGAGTACAGATCCTGACAAGCGCCCAAAGCGCAGAACAGGACGAGCGCACAAGGA
>CAZDWG010000213.1:1429-2927 GCA_964509005.1 uncultured Zetaproteobacteria bacterium | reverse complement strand
TATCTTCAATCACCTGCACTACATCCTGGGTTAATCGTTCAACCGCTGTTTCCACGTCCTGCTCCTTTACCTGCATAAGCCTGCTCAATCCCTTCGCATACGCAATCGGGGACCATTCCCACTAATGATTTTCCCGCCGCCGCCCGTTGACGCACGACTGTCGCCGATACATCCGGCAATGTATATTTGACACGTAACAAGCTGCCGCAACCCGCCTCACCTTTCCATTGCTCGATGCGGGTCTCCCTCCATCCTTGCCCTTGAACGCGGGAGCATCCTGTACGGTCGAATACGGCCACATCGCATAACGCTATATGTTCCGGATATTCTACCCATTGGCGTATACCCGAAAAGGCGTCCGCTCCCAGCAATAAAAGCGGATGATAATCGGGAAACTGCTGCCGGATATAACGGAGCGTATCAATGGTCGATGCCGGTTTGTCCCTGTGTACTTCCCAATCCTGAACCCGGACCCCCGGCTGTTGCAAAAAAATACGTTGCAGCCAATGTAAACGAACTTCGGGGCTTGCACATCCCGACAGTTTACGATGTACGGGGTTGCCAGCAGGAATGACCCATATCTCGGGCAAATCCAGGCCTTCAAGTGCAGCTTCGACCAGCGCCACATGACCGATATGCGGCGGATCGAAACTACCACCAAAGATACCAATATGACGTGAGCCTATTCCCTCACCTCACCATGCCCCAGGACAATCCACTTCTGCGTCGTCAGTCCTTCCAGGCCCACCGGCCCGCGCGCATGCAGGCGATTCGTGGATATACCAATTTCAGCACCCAGCCCGTATTCAAAACCATCCGCGAAACGGGTGCTGGCATTCCACATCACCGATGCCGAGTCCACCTCGCGCAAAAACCGCTGACCAGCGCTGTAATCCTCCGTGATGATGCTGTCCGTATGACCCGATCCATAGCGTTCGATATGGGCCATCGCACTATCCATGTCCGTCACGATGCGAATGGAGAGTATGGGCGCCAGATATTCCGTTGCCCAATCTTCTTCGCTGGCTTCGTTGACATCCTTTACCAACATCCTTGTCTGCTCACAGCCTCGGATTTCCACACCCTTTTCACGCAAGGCCGCAACAACATCGGGGATCCATGCAGAAGCCACGGCCTGATGAACCAGCAGGGTTTCCATGGCGTTACATACCCCTGCCCGCTGGGTTTTGGCGTTCACCGCGACCTCAAGCGCCATCTTCAAATCAGCCGCGGCGTCAACGAATATATGACAGATACCGTCCAGGTGCTTAATCACGGGTACGCGCGCCTCGGCAACAATACGCTCGATCAGTGAACGCCCGCCACGCGGAATAATGACATCCACAAACGCATCCGCCCGTATCAATTCGCCAACCAGTGCGCGATCCGTGGTATCCACCAGTTGCACGGCATCCTGCGGCAAACCGCCCTCCACCATGGCGCGGCGCAGACATGCCGCAATGATCCGATTGGAATGAATGGCCTCGGAACCGCCGCG
>CAZDWG010000213.1:0-1329 GCA_964509005.1 uncultured Zetaproteobacteria bacterium | reverse complement strand
CAGCGCATCATTTTTGGCCTGCGTCTCAACCATACGCATCCGGGCGGAGGCTTCCCTGGCATGTTTGCCCAGAGCCTGCATTACGGATTTTATATCTTCTGTCATGCTGAACTCCTACCCAAAGCATTGCATACCAACACCAGATTATCCCGATGTACCACGGAAGAAAAATCGCGGTAGCCCAGCACCTCCTCTATCCGGTCACTGGCAACACCTATCATCCGGCGCAATTCTTCGGCATGGTAATTGCACAAACCACGCGCGATAACGCCGGATCCTCCCGCAATTTCGACACATTCACCCTTATCGAACGTCCCCTCAACCGCAGTCACACCTACCGGCAGAAGGCTAGCGCCACATTGAACAATGGCGTGTTCCGCGCCTTCGTCGATGACTATCCTGCCGCTGACCGGCAGCACTTCCGCGATCCAGTGCTGCCGTCGTGATTGTCTATCCGCACCGCAGGCAAGCAGTGTGCCCACATCCTCGCCTCGCAGCAAAGCCGAAAGCCGCCCATCTTCATGACCGCTGATAATCGCCGCCGCCACACCCCCGCGCGTAGCAATATGAGCGGCCTTGAGCTTGCTCGCCATACCGCCCGTGCCAAAAGCACTGTTTGCATCGAGGGCCATTACCATGATCTCCGGCGTCACTTCCTCGACCAGGCCCAGGCGCCTGGCACCCGCACTCACGGAAGGATCGGCATCAAACAGGGCTTCCACATCCGTCAGGATGGCCAGCAAATCGGCATCAATCAGCAAGCTGACCAATGCACCAAGGTTATCGTTATCACCAAACTTGATTTCGCGCACCACCACCGTGTCATTCTCATTCACAATGGGAATAATACCGGCGGAAAACAGGGTTTCGCTGGTATTGCTGGCATTAAGATAACGGCGTCGGTTGCGCAGATCATCGCGGGTGAGCAGCATTTGCGCCACGCTCATGTCGTGTCGGGAAAAAGCCTGTTTCCAGGCATGCATCAGTACGGGTTGCCCAATAGCTGCGGCGGCCTGTTTTTCATGCACGGAAAGCGTGCGCCCCACCCAGTCCAGGCGTACGCAACCAAGTGCCACCGCGCCTGAAGAGACAATGACCACCTCCATGCCCTGCGCATACAGTACGGCGATTTCGTCGGCGAAGCGCTCGATCCTGGCTTGCTGTATACCTGCATGGGCATCCGCCAGCAACGAACTGCCAATTTTAACCACCATGCGGTGAACGTGCGGAAGATCACTACGGTTTCGAATCATGCAGTGGCCTTACGCATGGTTTCGACTTGCTTCAATACCGCCCTCAGAAGTGCGGGGATACCTTCACCCGTCACCG
>CAZDWG010000212.1:0-2938 GCA_964509005.1 uncultured Zetaproteobacteria bacterium | reverse complement strand
GGGCATTATGCGAATAGGGAAGGGAAAGTGCGCGATGATGAATTGGTTCGTGTTATACTGGCCGCGAAGCGGGCGGCGGGTTTGGGGATGACCGTGCATGCCGGTCATGGTTTGACGCTGGACAATATACCACCCATCATCGCTATCCCCGAAATTGAGGGTCTGAATATTGGTCATGCCATTGTTGCGGATGCGATATTCAAGGGACTAAAACAGGCCGTAGCTGACTTCAGGATGGTGATGCGGCGCTGATGGGCATTGTCGGCATAGGCGTGGACCGGATCGAAATCGCACGCATTGAATCCAGCCTGGAGCGTTTTGGCGATCGTTTCATACACAGGATTTATACGCCTGATGAAATCCGCCAGGCATGGTCGAAAGGCCATTTTGCGCGCAGGCTGGCGATGTTGTTCGCGGCCAAGGAGGCGGTATCCAAGGCGCTGGCTACCGGGTTTCGCCAAGGCGTGGCTCCGATTCATATTGAAACGGTCCATCAAGCATCGGGAAAGCCTGAAATCAATCTCTATCATGGTGCGAAAGAGGTTGCGTCAGGGCTGAATATTTCGGTGATGCATGTGTCACTCACCGATGATGACGGGGTAGCGATGGCTTTTGCCGTTGCCGAGGGGGAGCAATGAAGAGGATTCTGACAGCCAGACAAATGCGTTGGGCGGATCAGCGGGCCGTTGCGCAAGGTACGCCGGGAGGCGTGCTGATGGGCCGGGCCGGAAGGGCGGTCGCCAATACCGTGTTGCAATGCAGACCGGATAGCGGTCGCATCGTCGTTGTTGCCGGACCCGGCAATAACGGTGGCGATGGTTATGCGGCGGCATGTGTATTGGCCGGACGGAATATGCAGGTGACGGTTGTCGCCGTTTCTGATCCTGATGCATTGCGGGGAGATGTGGCTGAATATGCCCGGTTAGCGAGGCAGGCCGGAGTGAAGGTCCGTTTTTGCGGCAATGACGGCGAAGTGCTGGGGCGCTGGCTCTCTCGATCCGTCATTGTCGTGGATGCCCTGTTCGGAACAGGGCTTGCAAGGCCGCTGCATGGCCGGGTGCGGAAGATTGTGGATGAGATTAACGCATCGGACAGGCCGGTTCTGTCGGTGGATATTCCCAGCGGAATCCACGGCGATACCGGTAAAGCGATGGGTGTGGCGGTGCGTGCGGACTGGACACTGCCGATAGCGACGACGAAGTGGGGACATTGGCTGGATGAGGGGCGTGATTTTTCAGGCAATATCTTATCGACCGCAGATATTGGAATATCCGAATCCTTCATCCATGATGCATATGCAGCGGTCCCGAATGGTGTTACCGAGGGCGTGGTTCTTGATGAAGCAATTATCAGAGGCGCTTTTTCAGAACATCCACGGGATGCGCACAAAGCCAGTTTTGGGCATGTATGGGTGTTTGGCGGAAGTCCGGGATATACCGGTGCGCCCAGGTTGGCGGCCATGGGGGCAATGAGCGTGCATGCGGGATTGGTCAGTATTGCCTGTGACGAGTCCGTTTACCCCGTGATCGCGGCATCCTGTCTGGAGGTGATGGTACACCCACAGGATACAGCACCATGGCAATCCGCCCATGCACTCATTGCAGGGCCCGGTTGGGGAACACATCAACAGCCTTTGTTGCAAGAGATTCTTGCGGCTGATATCCCGCTGGTGCTGGATGCAGATGCGCTGAATATGCTGGCTTCCGACGAAGCATTAAAAGACCGTGCCAAAAAGCGTAGCGCGGTTACGGTGTTTACCCCCCATGCGGGCGAAGCAGCCCGCTTGCTTGGATGCTCCGCGGCGGAGGTGCGCCGGGACCGGCTGGGATCGGCCTTGAAGCTGGCCGAATCGCTGCATGGCTGGGTTGTCCTGAAGGGCGCCGAAAGCCTTGTGGTATCGCCGGAATTCGCTGTTTGGGTTTGTCCTTTCGGCTCCAATCGTTTGGCAACGGCGGGAAGTGGCGACGTGCTGGCTGGCGCGATCGGTGGTCTTTTGGGGCAAGGAATCAAGGCATCCGTTGCCGTTCCCGCCGCTGTCGGCTTGCATGCCATGGCCGGTGAGCAAGCCGGTTGGTATCGCGCCGGGCAATTACCGGATCGAATGGCCGCAATCCGTGATACAATTTAGAAGGGTCCAGGTTAACTTGCGAAACCTTGCCATGGCGTTGCGTATGATTTATATCTAGCCTATGGCAAAGGACAAAAATACGATGATGAAACGGCCTCTTTCTCCCCGGCTATCCATTTACCACTGGCATCCGGGCATGCTGGCCAGTGTCGCGCATCGTGCCAGCGGTATCGTGATGGTATTGTTTGTACCGATCTACCTGTATTTACTACAAAGCCTGGCGGGGACGCCGGAGGATTTCGATGCCATGCGGTCATGGCTGCATACGCCCTTCGGAAAAATAGTGTTGTGGATGGCGGGCGCTTCCATAATCTATCATTTCATGAATGGGATCCGTTTTCTGTATTTGGACGCAGGCTGGGGAGAAAACCGGGAAACGATGCGCCTGGCTTCCCGCATGGTTGTGAGCGCCGGGTTGGCCTCCATGGTCGCACTGGGGGTCATCTTATGGTAGCCGATACACGTTTTGGAACCGCGCATAATGGCCTGAACGAGTGGTATTTGCAGCGCGTCAGCGCCGTGGTATTGGCTGTTTTGCTACCCCTGTCCTTTGTTCTGGTGATGGTTGTGTACTCCGGTGCGCTCACGCAAATGGAATTGCTCAACGTGCTCGATTATCCCGTTACGCGCCTGCTGCATACCCTGCTGATGCTGGCGCTGCTGACGCATGCTTATCTGGGAATCAGGGTCATTGTTGAGGACTATGTACACAGGGCCGGGGTGCGTATACCGCTAATGACACTGTTGTTGGTGACCGCCATCAGCTTCGGTATCTGGTGGTTGTCCATCATCTGGGCATGGGCGGGTTAG
>CAZDWG010000211.1:0-2979 GCA_964509005.1 uncultured Zetaproteobacteria bacterium | reverse complement strand
AGAGGCTTGGCACTGAATTATTTGAATATCCTCTTGAATATATGAAATTGATGGATCACTCATCAGTGGGTAAAGGGCAGGGTTAGATCTGACATGCGTCAATGACGTGTACTGCTATACCATGCTCCAGCGATAGTGTGGCATCCGACTCGACTACCTCAATGGGTAGATGTGCAATGCCGAAACAGATGCCTTGTGCATCCGTTGCAGCACTGGTCAGCACGCCGATGCCGACGGTAGTCGATATCGGGCAGGGTAGCACATCAGGTGCGGCTTCAAGCTTCACCCGATAGAATCGTTTTTTTACCCCCCCCCTCCAGTGCATGCGACTGGTGACTTCCTGGCCGACATAACAGCCCTTGTCAAAGCTTACGCTATCGAATTCAATCATATTGGCATTCATGGGATAAATCTTCTCATTCCAGTCCGTACCGAAGCGGGGGATACCGCGAATAATACGGAGCGCCTCGATCTGGTTAGCGTCCGGCACGTTCAGACTCGATGGCCCGAACACGGCATCCAGTTTTGTTTTATTTCCAATCACCTGGAATTCGTCCGGCTGATTCCATAGGGTGATTGCGTGCAAGCTATCATTGTGGCTGACGGACAAGTAGCCGTTCAGGGGTTTCGACAGGCCAAAAAGTTTTAATGCTTTTGCTGAATCCGCACCCTGAATATCGAGTATGCCCCAGTCGTCCACGACACCGATACGCAGTGCGTACCCCAATGCAAATTGCCGTAGCCGGGCAACGGTGGACGTGGCATAAGCGGAGGGTGCGAGCAGGATCAGTTCATCATCATTTCCTTCAAGTATATACAGTTCGCTCACGGTTTTACCCTGGGGTTTAAGGATGCAGGTATGGATGCCCTGCCCGGCCGTGAGTTTGCCCATATCCTGAGTGATTTGCCCTTGCAGATATTCGCGGACACCGGCCCCGGAAGCCTTGAGAACGCTCCAGTCCTGGCGATAAGCCACCACATAGCGGGATTGCAAAAGTTCAGTGGTTGATTGAGAAAGGCAGGGAATAGAATATGGCATCGGGGGAGTCTATACCCGACGGCACGGGTCAGGTATGGTTGGCTCCCGTTCCTAGGATCCGACATTGACATACGGCGCATGCCGCAACCCTTTGATCCATATTCAATGTCGGCTCTTGGGCTGTTTGATAATCCCGTCGGAGGCAATATGAGCACACCAGAAACCTCACCGGAGATGCATCGTGCGCAAAGTATGGACGCACGAAAGCGTTTTCCAAATTCGCGCAAGATATATATCGAAGGCTCCCAAGCGGATATTCGCGTACCGATGCGTGAGATTGAACTTTCACCAACACAGACATACGTTGGCGAAGAGGCGAATACCCCGATCCTGGTTTACGATACCTCCGGCCCATACAGTGATCCGGATGTGGATATTGACTTGCGGAAAGGGTTGCCTCTGGTGCGCGCCGCATGGGTTGAGGCACGCGGCGATACCGAAGGCCTGAAAGATTTAAGCTCCGAATACGGACGTGTGCGGCGTAATGATCAGCGCCTGGATTCCTTACGCTTCTCGCATGCACGCCAGCCGCGACGCGCCAAAATGAACATCAATGTTTCGCAGATGCATTATGCGCGCAAGGGCGTTATCACGCCGGAGATGGAGTTTGTGGCCATTCGCGAGAACCAGCAGCGCGAGCGCCTGCGTGAAATCACCCGTCAACATCCGGGACAGGGGTGGGGTGCGGCGATTCCGCGTGTGATTACGCCGGAGTTCGTGCGTGATGAGGTGGCCAAAGGGCGGGCGATTATCCCGGCTAATATTAATCACCCTGAACTGGAGCCGGTGATCATCGGGCGTAATTTCCTCGTGAAGATCAATGGTAATATTGGTAATTCGGCGATTACCTCTTCCATCGAAGATGAAGTCGAGAAGATGACGTGGGCGACCCATTGGGGTGCGGACACCATCATGGATTTGTCCACCGGCAAGAATATTCACGAAACACGCGAATGGATTATTCGTAACAGCGCCGTACCGATTGGTACCGTGCCGATTTATCAGGCACTTGAAAAAGTGGATGGCGTGGCTGAAGAACTGACATGGGAGATGTTCCGCGATACCCTGATTGAGCAAGCTGAACAGGGTGTGGATTACTTTACCATCCATGCAGGCGTCTTGTTGCGTTATGTGCCGCTGACGGCCAAACGATTGGCGGGCATTGTGTCGCGCGGTGGCGCGATTATGGCCAAATGGTGTCTGGCGCATCATGAAGAGAATTTTCTTTATACGCATTTCGAGGATATTTGCGATATCATGAAGGCTTATGACGTGTCCTTTTCGTTAGGTGACGGATTGCGTCCCGGCGCCATTGCCGACGCCAACGACGAGGCCCAGTTCGGCGAATTGCACACGCTGGGTGAACTTACAAAGATTGCCTGGGCGCATGACGTACAAACCATGATTGAAGGTCCCGGCCATGTGCCGATGCAGATGATTAAAGAGAACATGGATGAGGAACTCAAACACTGTTATGAAGCGCCGTTTTATACCCTGGGTCCGCTGACCACCGATATCGCACCGGGCTACGATCATATTACATCGGCCATCGGTGCGGCGCAGATTGGCTGGTACGGCTGTGCCATGCTTTGTTATGTCACACCCAAGGAGCATCTTGGGCTGCCCAATAAGCAGGACGTGAAAGAGGGGGTGATGGCCTATAAAATCGCCGCCCATGCTGCGGATCTGGCCAAAGGACATCCGGGGGCGCAGCAACGCGATGATGCATTGTCCAAGGCGCGGTTTGAGTTCCGCTGGGAGGATCAGTTTAATTTATCGCTGGATCCGGATACCGCGCGCGCCTATCACGATGAAACCTTGCCCAAGGACAGCGCTAAAGTGGCGCATTTCTGCTCCATGTGCGGGCCGAAGTTCTGCTCGATGAAGATTACGCAGGATGTACGCGACTATGCCAGGGAACATGGCCTGGAAACGCGCGA
>CAZDWG010000210.1:0-2988 GCA_964509005.1 uncultured Zetaproteobacteria bacterium | reverse complement strand
CGATCCTGACCGGGCTCGTGCAACTACAGGATAAGATCGCGGCTGCGCGCGATCTTATCCTTATTCGTTTTGTTGAGGGAGTAATCTCTGCTCCGCCTATGCAGAGCGTTCATATTGCCCGGATGCAGGCAAACGGCTATGGTCACGTCAGCGATAGTTGTTTCATCAGGGGGAGTTCGTTATGCGAAAGATGATAATCATGTGTTTCATTCTGGCTTTATCAGCCTGTGCGACCCAGCGTCAGGAACGGACAGCGACCACAGGAGCTATTATTGGCGCGACCACGGGGGCTGTGATCGGAGCACAAAGCGGCAATACGGCTGCAGGCGCTGTGATCGGTGGCGTTGTTGGTGCGGCGGCTGGAGCGGTGGTCGGCGCACCCGGCAACGCAGCGGCACAACCGAGGTATCAGCGTGGCCGTCATTATCGCGGGTATCGGGAACACGAACATGACGACTGATTGCAGGTAAGCAGCGCAAAAAAATGATGGGTAAGATCTTAATCCTCGGCTGTGGCTATGTTGGCGAGCGGCTGGGTAAAGCGTGTGTGAATGCCGGTATGCAGGTGTTTGGCACCACACGCAGCAAGCGACGCGCCGAGGTGTTAAGGCAAGCAGGCATCGAACCCATGGTGACGGATTTACCTGCCGATATTCCTGAAGGGATTCTGCGAGACTGCGATGCCGTGCTGGATTCGATTCCTCTGGAGCGTTTGGAAGGCGGCATGCATGCGGGTCAACCGGGCTGGTTGCCCGTACTGGTGCGACGTATGACACATATTCGCTGGGCTGGCTATCTGTCCTCGACCAGCGTGTATGGTGATGCGGATGGTGCGTGGGTGGATGAGGCATGGTCATGCAAGCCCACAAGCAAGCGTGGTATTGAACGCCTAAAGGCTGAGAATGCATGGTTGCAATCGGGCGCTCCGGTTGAAATTTTCCGTCTGGCGGGTATCTATGGGCCGGGACGCAATGTGATTGCACGGCTAAAAGCGGGAGGATACAAGGCGGTGCAATGGAATCCTCCTCACTATTCTAGTCGTATCCATGTGGATGATATCGTGGCTGCCATTATGGCGGCAATGCATACCCCGAGACCGGGACGCACGGTTAACCTGGCTGACGATGAACCTCTGCCGCATGCCAGTTATGTGACGGAACTGGCGCACATCATTGACGCACCGGTGCCGGTGACGTTAACGCCGGAAGAAGGAGAACGGCAATTATCTCCAGCAATGGTCAGTTTTTTCCGCGACAACAAACGGGTGAGTAATCGGCTACTTCACCTGGAACTGTTACCGAAATTGAAGTATCCGGATTTCAGAGCAGTTACTGTAACACGAGGCGCCGTGTCCAGCGCTTGCTTTTGATGGCTTCCAGGCAGGTGTTTTCACTGGAAAAGTATTCGACCGACAGGCGAAGGATGCGGCCCATGATCCATCGGCCAACGAAGTACCCATGCGTATTATGAAGACACACGTTTTCCCGATCCATTTTACCACCTCCTTACGGCGTTAATCTCACTCATGGCTACGCATAATTGGTGCCTGAATCAAATTACACCTGGATCACAACGGCGACTGCCAGGGCCAATCCAAAACCATCTGCGCCAAAACTATCCGCAGGTTAGACGTTCGCCTGTTCTTCGCTCACGATTACATTTATCGGCATGGCATGCCATCACTTGAGGCGCGAGTAGTGCCATTCACCCACTATTCATCAAGCTGTTACGCCCTCGCGGGGGTGCGGGATGCTCGACTTTTAAGCGCGGCTTTCGTACCCTGCGGCTACATGGGTGAGACAGGCATGGCAAATCAGGAAGCAATACTGGCTTTGGCGGATGGCCGAATATTCCGGGGCCAGACATTTGGCGGGGTCGGGCACTGCGTCGGTGAAGTTTGCTTCAACACCTCAATGACCGGCTATCAGGAAATTCTTACCGATCCTTCCTATACGGACCAAATCATCACCTTCACTTACCCGCATATCGGCAATGTCGGTGTTAACGATGTAGATATGGAGTCTGATTCTATTTCAGTACGAGGTTGTATTGTACGCGCGCCCGCCCGCATGACGTCTAGTTACCGGGCCGAGGGTGATCTGAGTCCCTGGCTGGCTGCTCATGGCGTGGTTGGTATTGCCGGTATTGATACGCGGGCGCTGGTCCGCCATTTGCGTGATAAGGGCGCACAGCATGGCGTGATTGCATCCGATGGCATGGAGGAATCCCAGGCGCTGACCATAGCCCGCGACTGGACCGGCCTGGAAGACCGTGACCTGGTCGGTCAGGTCAGCCGCGCACATATGGAGCATTGGAATGTCGGCAGCTACAACCTTGATGCCGCTGCCTTTGAGACGCCGGAGATACATGGCCATGTGGTCGCATTCGATTTCGGCTGCAAGCGCAGCATCTTTCGCAAATTGGTGGATCGTGGCTTGCGTGTCAGCGTTGTTCCCGCCGCTATTTCCGCCGTCAATGTGCTGGCGATGAATCCCGATGGTATTTTTCTGTCCAATGGACCGGGTGATCCGGCGGCGGTTGGCTATGCCGTGGAGACGATTCGCGCGTTACTCGAAACGGATATACCCGTCTTCGGTATTTGTATGGGACATCAACTGTTGAGCCGGGCACTGGGCTTGTCCACATTCAAGCTCAAGTTTGGTCACCGCGGCGGCAATCATCCGGTGCGCGACGAGACCACTGGAAAGATTGAAATTACCAGCCAGAACCATGGTTTCGCCGTGCGCGACGATCAGGTGCCCAAACATGTGGAGATCACCCATCGTTCCTTGTTCGATGGTACGGTTGAAGGCTTGCGGGTCAGGGGCAGGCCGGTGTTTTCCGTCCAGTATCATCCCGAGGCCAGTCCCGGACCGCATGATTCGGATTATTTGTTTGACCGTTTTGTGGCGGTGATGAAGTAAGGCAAGCGCACCGTAGCGTAGTGAAAAAAGCAGGTGCCTGGTTTTCATATTTTGATACAATATTT
>CAZDWG010000209.1:0-3013 GCA_964509005.1 uncultured Zetaproteobacteria bacterium | reverse complement strand
CTTCATGCCCCGTAAGGAAGGCAATGGAACTGTTCACGTTCCGGTCCGTCACCGGAATTCCCGCCATCGCGGGTGCCGCGACACCCGCCGTAATGCCGGGAATGACGCGGAAAGGTACACAGGCCGCAGTCAGTGCGCGGATCTCTTCCCCGCCGCGGCCAAACACGAACGGATCGCCTCCTTTCAGGCGCACTACGCGCTGGCCCGTCTTTGCAAAACGAATCAGGGTATCACAAATATCCGATTGACTGGAGGAGGATCGACCGCCGCGCTTACCGGCAAAGACGCGCACGGCATCGGCACAGCCAAGGTTGAGCACTTCCCGCGACACCAGGGCATCGTGAACGATTACGTCACAATCAGCCAACAAACAGGCCGCCGCGCAAGTCAGTAAATCCGCGGCTCCGGGGCCCGCGCCAACCAGCGCGACTTCTCCGCGCCTAAGGGGAGATGAAAGTGTTTTGTATCCCATATTGGCGTCCCCAACCGGATTCGAACCGGTGTTGCCGCCGTGAAAGGGCGGTGTCCTAGGCCGACTAGACGATGGGGACATCGGCTTCCCTAGCCTGAACTATTCATAAATAATCCAGGCTAGCAAGGCGGCGCAGAATATACGAACAGCGGTGCGCATTCAAACATGGATTTTCAAAAAGGTTAAACCGTTCGCGCGCTTGTCTTTTCTGATGATAGCCAGCAGTACCAACGCATAAACAGGCGCGCCAATAGCCGTTATCGCCAGGAACCCGTGTATTCGGTCCAACATAGCCAAAAGCACCACCAGATAAATAAAATCACGCCGTGATAGAAAGTCCGCGATATGAATCAGTATCGAATCTCCGTTTCTTTCGGACACAGACGTGTAAAGCGGTCCGTCTTCTTTCTTGTCTCGCATGGTATGTTCAAACACCAGCCACGCCGACATCAACGTTCCCCCTACCGCAAGCAGGGATGAAAACAAAGCGGGCGCACCACCGCCATGCGTCACCCACTCAACACCCATGCATGAAAATACAGCAACATGCACAATATTATCGGACCAGTAATCAAAGATACCGCCAGCGCGGCTTTCCTGGAACTTCAAACGGGCCAGTTCACCATCACAGCCATCGAGAATTGAATGCAGCAAAAACAGCAACGCGGCCACGAACTGTGTGCCCCATCCGGGCAACAAAAAAAGCGCCGCACCGCACAATCCCATAGCCATGCTAAGCCATGTCATCTGATTGGGGGTAACATTTCGGTCCATCAGCCTCCGGGTCACCGCCAGTGAAATCCTGCGGTTCACCAGTCTCGACATCATCCCTTCCGTATCTTTTACAAGACCCGCCAGCAGCCTGTTTTCCATTTGTTTTCGACCAGTCTCATCATGCACGGGAATACCGCAGAGGGTCACCGCTTCACCGCCGCTCCTCAATTTTCGTACCGCATCATCAATACCTTCGGAGATCGCGAGAACCGTAATCTCCGCCGATGTATCGGACAGCACCCGATTTAGTTCCTCTTCTTTTTTACACCCTAAAATGATGATGTGTTCCGCGCCATTTCGCATGTTTTCCAGAACCATTCTGCGAATCAGGGGAATCCCGCCCACATGGGCCAGTGCCCACGCACATTCCTCATCGCTCAGGACTGGGATTGCTAAATAACCATTTGTTTTCATACGAATATTATGGGCATTTCCATGTCATCAAAGGTAGCCGATTATCGCGGCCAATGCATCGAGTCTGTTGCCGTGAAGAAGATAAAGTGGACCCAAAAAACAGGGCAGTCGGCTAAGGAATTCAGCACTGGATGGAAAGACGCCCGCTGGGTTATACTTCGGCGCAGCGGCGGTCCTGAAGGCTGCATTTATTTACAACTCCTGAATCGACCGCTCAAACTGTCCTGCTCATGGGGTCCATCACTATCATGATTGTTCTGGGGATCGAGACATCGTGCGATGAAACGGCGACGGCTATCATTGAGGACGATAAAGACGGACACATTCGCACCCTGTCCGAACGTATTGCATCGCAAATTGATATTCATACGGAGTACGGTGGCGTGGTGCCTGAAATCGCATCACGTGAGCACCTGAAGAAATTGCCGCCTATGACCCATGAGGTCATGGACGAAGCGAATATAGCATGGCACGACCTTGATGCCATTGCGGTTACAGCCGGACCCGGTCTCATGGGAGCATTGCTGGTCGGCGTATCCTTCGCGCGCGCTGCGGGCATGGTCAACCGTATTCCCGTCATGCCCATCCATCATCTGGAGGGCCATGTATTTGCTCCCGGATTATCCGGATCCCTTCCCGGTTTCCCCTTCATCGCACTGTTAGTCTCCGGTGGGCATACGCTACTTATCCGCGTGGGCGGGCTTGGACAATATTCGATTTTGGGGCAAACACTGGACGATGCGGCCGGTGAATGCTTCGATAAATGTGCACGTTTGTTGGGTCTTCCTTATCCGGGCGGCCCCGCCATTGCCGAGATGGCAAGGCGTGGCGACAAAAACCGCTTCAAATTACCCCGCCCCGTGCTTAACAAACGCAATCTGGACTTTAGCTTTTCAGGACTAAAAACGGCTGTCCTTTATGCGAGCCGTAAGGCAGGGGATATGGATGTGCAAGCACGCGCGGATATGGCTGCCGGGATTGAATCATCCATCTGCGAAGTATTGACCAAAAAGGCAGTACGTGCCTGTGCCCAGGAGAATATTTCACATCTGGTTGTCGCGGGCGGCGTAGCCTCAAACCAATGCCTGCGCGACACCCTGGCATCGGAGGCAGACAAGCTGGCGATTCAAATTGAATGGCCGCAGCCCCGCTATTGCACGGATAATGCCGCGATGATTGCCTATGCCGCACTGCTAAGAATAAAAAACAGCCAGAGAATTCCTGCGGAATGGGATGCACAACCCAGGTGGGCGTTGTGCTAGCCCTGCCCTTTACCCACAAATCATGCCACAGCGAGTCATCCGGCGGCCATCTGCTGCGTTGCGCTCCCTTGCAATGGAACAACCATTGCGG
>CAZDWG010000208.1:0-3022 GCA_964509005.1 uncultured Zetaproteobacteria bacterium | reverse complement strand
TTTGCATATGACCACCGGATGACTCGCTGTGGCACGATTTGTGGGTAAAGGGCAGGCTAGGTCGGGATGGCGCAAAGCGACCTGCGGCATGACCGTATGCCAGAGCCATCGACCCGCCGGGGGATATTTACTCACCAGTCTGGATGCGCTCGACCAGTTCACGCACGTTCGGGATGAAACCATTGGTATAGAACGGATCCTCGGCGAAACGGTAGGCGGTATGACCGGCAAACATCAGATGCGAATCAGGGTCGGCGCCATGCGCAATTTCCTGCAAGGTTTTCTGAATACAGAAACTTCGTGGATCCGCCTTGCGTCCTGTTGTGCCAGCTTCGTTGGCTGCCCAGTTAGAGAATCTGCATTGTGACAGGCAGCCCATGCAATTCAACTGATCCTCCCTGATCTCCCTTGCCTTTTCGGGGGCGACGAACACCAGTGTTGAATCAGGCGTGGGCAGCGCCCTGGCGTAGCCGTCCCGAATCCAGTTGTCCGCGAGTTTTTGATCGTATTTAGTGACAAACACCTGACGATGACGGACGCCGAAGGTGAGCGGAGAAATATGATCATCAGCAGGGTGATCCATGAAGGGGATTTCGCGGTCATTGCGTTCGTACAGTTCGTGCAGGAAATTATTGTAAACCGCCGAGGAATAAAATCCGGTTGGCGAGAATTTATTCAACTTGATATCACCATCCTTCAATAACAGGAGACGTTTTTTCCACACGTCGGAAATCGGGCTTTCGCGGGTCAAAAGCGCGCGGGTGCCGAACTGGAAAGCGATGGGACCAATTTCAGGATTGTCCAGCCAGTCAGACCATTCACGCAGATACCAGACCCCGCCAGCCATAATAATGGACGTATCCTGAAGGCCGAGGCTGTTCATGGTTTTACGCAGCTCGGCGACGCGCGGGTAGGGGGCGCCCGGCTTGTTCGGGTCTTCGGCATTAGACAGACCATTGTGACCCCCGGCCAGCCAGGGATCTTCGTAGACGACGCCGCCCAGCCATTCGGGGAATTTGCGATAGGATCTAAGCCACAGGGCGCGAAAGGCGCGCGCCGAAGAAATAATGGGATAATAATACACCCTGTATTGGGCTGAAATCGGCGCCAGACGGAACGGCATGCCAGCGCCGCAGGTCACGCCATGGATCAATCCCCTGGCACCTTCCAGAACACCCTTCAGGACACGTTCGGAGCCACCCATTTCCCACAGGATATTGGCATGAATACGGCCTTTGCCACCGGCTACGTCATGGGCTATTTTTGCCTGGCAAACACCACCCTTGATGGCTTGGGCAACCAGTTCCTCGAAGCGTGTCTTGCGGCTTTTGCCATGATAAATGGTGCGAAGAATGTTACCCTGTTCATCCATGCTGTCCGCGTTGACTGCCGAAAACGTGCCTATGCCGCCAGATGCGGCCCATGCGCCCGAACTTTCTCCGTTGGACACCGCAACGCCCTTGCCACCCTCAATCAGTGGCAGAACTTCCTTTCCGGATATCATCACGGGTTTGAGCATCGTAGGCATACATTGTCCTTTTGATTGTGTCAGTTTACATTGCCGCAAAGCATACTTGATGAAGTCGTAAAAAGTCCATCTGTGGTCTTTTTACGCCACGGAAAGCGAAAAGAACAGTTTGCGATGCAAGCCCTTGATTTACGCGCCCATTCATGGGCGCTCTGATGACTTCGCAAGAAGTCATCATAACCGACGAAGAGGTGGCTGGAAACATGAAAATTGGCATCCCCAAAGAAATCAAGAATCGAGAACATCGCGTGGCGCTTACTCCCGATGGTGCGCGGCAGTTGGTGCAAGATGGGCATAAGGTATGCGTGGAGCATGACGCAGGCGCAGGAAGCGGTTTTTCCGATGTGGACTACGAAGCTGCGGGCGCGTTTATTGTCGCGACGCCTGAGGGTGCGTGGGCGGCTGATCTTGTTCTCAAAGTCAAGGAGCCGTTAGCGGAGGAATATATCCATCTGAGGCCCGGGCAGTGTCTGTTTACCTATCTGCATCTGGCCGCAGCGCCCGCATTGCTCGATGTATTGCTGGAAAAGGGTGTGCGCGCCATCGGCTATGAAACGGTGCAGGCCGATGACGGAAGTTTGCCGCTGCTTGCGCCGATGAGCAGAATTGCCGGGCGCCTGGCAACCCAGATTGGCGCATCGTTGTTACAAAAGGAGAATGGAACCCCCTATCCCGGAAGGGGTGTGTTGATGGGTGGGCTTACCGGCGTTGAGGCTGCGCGCGTGCTGGTGCTCGGCGGCGGAAACGTTGGCCGCAATGCTGCGGAGGTGGCTTTGGGTATGGGCGCATCGGTGCAGATCCTGGATGCCAGCGTTAGCTGTGTCTCCTCGCTGCGCCAGCAGTTTGCGAAGGCCGGGGATGCTTGTGATATACGTTTCTTTGCGGGACAACTGATGTTCGAGGCGCTGGAGACCTGCGATTTGTTGATTGGCGCGGCACTCATTCCGGGGGAACATGCCCCCACTTTGCTCACGCCATCGTATCTGGAACGCATGAAAGGCGGTGTATTCGTGGATGTGGCTATTGATCAGGGAGGTGTTTCGCAAACCAGCCGCCCGAGCAGCTATGATGAACCGGTGTATGTTGAAGCGGGTGTTTTGCACTGTTGTTTACCCAATCTCCCTGCTGCGGTGCCGGTAAGCGCCACTCAGGCATTAACCCATGCAACGCTACCCTTTGTCCGGCATCTGGCCAATGCGGGAATCGACGCTGCCCGTGAAGATGTCGCACTTACCCGTGGCGTGAACACATGGGATGGTCATGTCATGCACCGGGGCCTTGCGCATGCATTGGGGCGTGAATACATGTCGTTTTCTGGGTGTAAATTCAGCATTTGACATAGGTGAATCCATGGTCTACATCTAATCATTCTTATGAAAATTACAGCTACCCCCCCCCCACGAAGGATGGGTATGTCAAGTAGTTTCAAGGGTCTTTTCCTGAGTAAATATTCGGCTAGGCCATTCATCAGATAGACACGATCTTCGGAGTTAT
>CAZDWG010000207.1:0-3032 GCA_964509005.1 uncultured Zetaproteobacteria bacterium | reverse complement strand
CAGAAGCTCTGTGAATCATGCGAAACATTTCAGGGCGTTGCCGCGTAGGGCTTGAAATCAAAATCCAGACGCGCTTTATCGCGTAATTTGTCCATGCCTTTCAAATTACTGACCGTAGAATTGTCGTCGGGGTTCACGCTTTCAAGCGGCCCCAGAAGCCATAGCGTGACATGATAGGCTGAGGAGATCTCAACCTTGCGCCCATCCGCCTTGATTTGAAGATGATCGTAAAATTCCGTCGGCAGATCATTGTGATTGATGTATTCGGCATGAAAAATATCCGGTAGTTTGGCGCGAATCACCGCAGCAGACTGGTCTGAAAGGTTCTTCGCGATGGAATCAAATGCATCCTGCACATCCCATTCTGTGTTATAGACCGGGATGATGTTGTAAGCGGCCCATACCCCGGCACTCAGAAGCGCCAGAACAAACAACAGTTTCGTCACCGGATCAGATGTCCGATACGGTTCCAGCGCACCGCGTCTTTATGCCCGTTCCATGACCACCATACGATGGCGGCGCGACCCACCAGATAGGATTGTGGTACAAAACCCCAGAAACGGGAATCGCGCGAGTTGTTACGATTATCCCCCAACACCAGATAATGACCCGGCGGCACTTTCCATTCGCCGTCACGTATGGAAAAGCTCTTGCGCAATACTTCGTGATCTACATCGAACAGCCGTTCTTCATACAATCCGGATACGTCCGCCTCTCCATCCGCCATGAAATAGGTTCGCTCCCCCAGTTTCTTCAGGGGCATTTCTATGCCGTTGACATACAATCTGTTCTTTTTATAAAGAATATCATCCCCCGGCAACCCGATAATACGCTTGATATAGTCTTCGCTGCGGTCCTTGGGATAACAGAATACAGCGACGTCGCCACGTTTGGGCGGGTGTGGAAAAAATTGCAGGTTGGTGAACGGAATACGCAAACCGTAGGGGTAACGGAGGACAAAGATATAGTCGCCCACATCCAGCGTCGGCACCATGCTGGAAGACGGAATCTTGAACGGCGCGACAATAAAACTGCGGATGACAATCGCGATAACGGCAATCACCAGCAACGATTCGCCCCATTCCCTCCAAACGCCTTTCTTTTTCGTCATTTCAGTTCTCCTCTCCCAGTTTTAACACGGCCAGAAACGCTTCCTGTGGCACTTCAACGCTGCCAATAGACTTCATCCGTTTCTTGCCCGCCTTCTGTTTTTCCAGCAGTTTGCGCTTACGTGTAATATCTCCACCGTAACACTTGGCCGTCACGTTCTTGCGTACGGCCTTCACTGTTTCACGGGCCAAGATACGGCCACCAATGGCCGCCTGCAAGGGAACATCAAATTGCTGCCGGGGAATCAATTGCCGCAATTTCTTCACCAGTTCCCGGCCACGGGGCTCGGCAATCGAGCGGTGCACAATCAAAGACAGCGCATCCACGGCCTCGCCATGGACCAGGATATCCAGTTTCACCACATCACCGGCACAAAATTCCGCCAGTTCATAATCCATGGAAGCATAGCCGCGCGACACGGATTTCAGACGATCATAAAAATCAATCACCATTTCCGCCAACGGAAGCTTATAGACGAGCATCACTCGCCCCTGGCCGATAAATTTCATGTCCTGCTGCGCCCCGCGCCGGTTCTGACACAGTTTTATCATGGCGCCGACGTGTACCTCCGGTGTGAATATGCTAGCTAGCACGGTGGGTTCCTCAATACTGTCAATGCGTTGCGGTTCGGGGAACTCACTGGGGTTGGAAATATACCTGACGACTCCATCCGTCATCGTCACCCGGTAAACCACGCTCGGTGCGGTACTGATCAACTCAAGGGTATATTCCCGCTCCAGCCGCTCCTGTACGATTTCCATGTGCAGCATACCCAGAAACCCACAACGGAAACCCAGCCCCAACGCCGAGGAGCTTTCCGGCTCGAAGCTAAACGCCGGGTCGTTCAGGTTCAGCTTCTGGAGCGCATCGCGCAACTCGGCGTAATCGCCTGAATCCATCGGGTAAAGGCCGGAAAAGACCATCGGCTTGGGCTCGCGAAACCCCGGCAACGGCGTATCAGCCGGAAACCTGTCCAGCGTTACGGTATCGCCAACCTTCAGATCAGCCAGACGCCGAATGCCGGCAATCAAAAAACCTACCTCGCCCGCATGCAAGGACTTACGCGATACCGGTTGTGGCATAAATATTCCGACATCCTGGACCTCGTAACTTGTTGCCGTGGATGTGGACATCAGACGAATTTTATCACCCTTGTTCAGTACGCCTTCAAATACGCGCACCAGCGCCGCTGCGCCAACATAGGCGTCAAACCATGAATCCACCACCAGCGCCCGTAAAGGTCCGTCATCGCGAGACTTCGGCGCGGGTATGCGTGCCACGATGGCCTCCAGCACGTCACCAACACCTTCGCCCGTCTTCGCGGAAACAGCTACCGCCTCCGATGCATCCAGGCCAATCACTTCTTCGATTTGACGTCTGGTTTCCTCGACGTCGGCATTGGGAAGATCAATCTTGTTGATGACGGGGATAATCTCAAGATTGTTCTCCAGCGCAAGATAGACATTCGCCAGCGTTTGCGCTTCTACACCCTGAGCTGCGTCCACAATCAGTAGCGCACCCTCGCACGCCTGCAGGGAACGCGAGACTTCATAGGTGAAATCGACATGGCCCGGCGTATCAATCAGATTCAGTGCATAGCGTTCACCATTGCGTGCCTGATACGTCAAGCTTGCCGTCTGCGCCTTGATGGTGATACCGCGTTCCTGTTCCAGATCCATGGAATCCAGCACCTGCTTCTTCATTTCGCGCTCGGAAAGCGCGCCGGTCTGCTCAATCAAACGATCCGCCAGCGTGGACTTGCCATGATCGATATGTGCGATAATGGAGAAATTCCTGATATGTCGCTGATCTGGGTGTGTATTTGGCATAAGCCCGGCAGTGTAACCATGTTTGAGGCTTCATTATACCGTAACTACTCAGCACCCATCGTTTTGTCATTGCGAAGGAGCGAAAGCGACTGC
>CAZDWG010000206.1:0-3039 GCA_964509005.1 uncultured Zetaproteobacteria bacterium | reverse complement strand
AAATTCGCTCATGGGCGATGTATGACTGGGCTAACTCGGCTTTTGCCACGACGGTGATGGCCGGATTCTTTCCCATATTCTTCAAGCAGTACTGGGCATCTGGAATGACCGCCAGTGAAAGCACATTCTGGCTAGGGATGGCAAACGGTGCTTCCGGCCTGCTGGTGGCGGTGATCGCCCCGGTTCTGGGCGCGGTAGCCGACCAGTGCGGAGCGAAGAAACGTATGCTCATTTTTTTCGCGCTGCTAGGCGTAGTGATGACAGGGGGTATGTATTTTGTCAGCCAGGGTATGTGGGTGTGGGCTGCATGGCTATACCTGTTAGCCGGCGTAGGGTTTTCCGCGGGTAACGTTTTTTACGATGCACTGCTGACCGAAGTGTCCGGGAGTGACGATCTGGACCGTATTTCGGCTCTGGGTTACGGGCTGGGTTATCTGGGCGGGGGGATACTGTTTGCGTTGAATGTTCTGACCACCCTGCATCCGGCATGGTTCGGTCTGGCGGACAGCCATATGGCTGTCCGTATTTCTTTTGCAAGCGTAGCGATTTGGTGGGGGCTATTTTCTCTTCCCCTGGTGTTTTGGGTGCGTGAACCACAGGTGGTGTATGTACGGACATCCCTGAGCAAGCAGATGCGTGCCGGGGTTAATCGGTTTATGGATACATTCCACCATATCCGATCCCTGCGCACGGTATGGATGTTCCTCGTGGCTTACTGGCTGTATATTGATGGCGTGGGGACGATTACCCGCATGGCCCTGGATTATGGGCTATCCCTGGGTTTCAATGTCAGAGTGCTGATTTTAGCGCTGCTACTTACGCAATTCATCGCTTTCCCCGCCGCGATTGTATTCGGGCGCATTGGAAAGCGGTTTGGGGCTAAATTCGGTATTCTTATAGGTATTGGCGTTTATTGCATGCTTTGCGTGTGGAGTATGTTCATGCAAGATGCATCTGACTTTTACTGGTTGGCGGGAATTTCCGGCTTGGTGATGGGCGGCATCCAGTCGCTCAGTCGTTCCATGTATGCCCGGCTGATTCCCAAGGCGCAGGCCGGTGTGTTCTTTGGTTTTTACAATATGATGGGGAAATTCGCGGCCGTGTTGGGGCCATTTCTAATGGCGCTCGTAGTCCTCGGAACGGGCAGTAATCGTCTGGCGGTATTGTCTGTGATTATACTCTTTGCGGGAGGCGGCCTGGTGCTTCTGCGCGTGAAAGAATGAGCGGGAATTATCCATGAATCATGTGGGTCAGGTACTGCTTCGACAATGGCTGCTTCTTCGTATATAGTGTTGTCAGGAGATCGTCGTATTTCGACAGATTTTCAGAGTGTTTCCGGGAGCATCCTGTTCGGGAAGGGCTACTCTCCGAGGCTTATTCGACGATTACACTGGAGGCTGTCATGTCTGAACAATCGCTCGATAAAACTGCCGTTGTTTCATTGTTGAACGAGATACTGGAAATGGAGCTGGCGGGCACGGTGCGCTATACGCACTACTCATTGATGGTCTTCGGCTACAGCCGCATCCCCATCATCTCATGGCTGCGCGAGCAGGCCACGGAGTGCCTGTGTCATGCTCATGATGCCGGTGAGATGATTACCCATCTCGGGGGCCACCCGTCGCTGGCCATCGGCCCGTTGCTTGAGACCCATAAGCACGATATTGGCGATATCATGCGCGAGTCACTGGATATTGAGGGTAAATCCATGGAACTGTATCGGCAACTTCTGGAACTGACGCGAGATCGTTCAGTCCTGCTGGAGGAGTATGCCCGACGTCTGATATCAGAAGAAGAACTGCATCTTGGCGAGGTAGACAAGATGTTACGAAAACCTGGCGATGTAGGCACTTTCTCCGAAACACGCACCTGATTCGCAAATGCTGCGAGGCAGGGGTTTTGCCGGGCAGGCCATGCCTATCTTGTTGTGGGCCATGGGTGCAGTGAGGTGACGCGGAAGCAGATGGAGCGGGTTGTGCATAATCTGGGTATTGACAAGATACAGCGGCATATTTTTCTGTGTTGTGACCAGAGTATACCCAAGTGTTCCTCCATGGCGAAGAGCCTGGAATCGTGGGCATATCTAAAGGCGCGCCTGAATGAATTGGGATTAAACGGCAAGGGTGGTGTTTACCGAACCAAAGCAAACTGTCTTCAGATATGCATGGAAGGGCCTGTTGCCGTTATTTATCCGGATGGCGCGTGGTACCGCTCCTGCACGCCAGACGTGTTGGAGCGTATTATTCAGGAGCATCTGATCAAGGGAAAACTGGTCGAAGAGTACCTCATTACCACCCATCCATTGGCAAGATAATCATGCATCGTCGAATGGGCTATGACAGGGAGCCTCTTGCAAAACTCATGAGCGGCGATCGGCTTCCCCACTTCGGCCCATTTCCGAGCTGGAATTTCGCTCCATGGAACCACCATGTAGCTCGTTCCATCCCGAAAACGGACTCAAAGTGGGATGGCCGCTTATCCACCCAGAGTATTGCAAGAGGCTCCAGGGTCGCAGGATTATTGCTGGCGCTCTTCCTTGCATTTCCGGCGCATGGAGGTGAACACATGGCACTTTCGATGACTTCTCCAAATTTTGAAGATGGGGGCGGCATACCCGCCAGATATACCTGCCAGGGCGAGGATGTTTCTCCAGCGCTGGCATTTGCTGGCGTGCCTGATGGTGCGAAAAGCCTGGCGTTGATCGTGGAGGATCCCGATGCCCCCGATCCTGCCGCTCCAACAATGACATGGGTGCACTGGGTGCTTTATGACCTTCCACCTGGCACGACAGGTCTGGAAGAGAATGTTCGCGCCCTCCCTGCCGGAACCATGGAGGGGACGAACAACTGGCGCGAAACCGGTTATGGCGGTCCCTGCCCACCCATTGGCCGTCACCGATACTTCTTCAAGTTGTATGCGCTGGACACGGTGTTGTCCGGTCTATATGAGCCGACCATGGCGGTGCTGGCAGAAGCCATGCGTGGACATGTATTGGCGCAAGCGGAGCTAATCGGGATGTATCAAAAGAGGTAATACCTA
>CAZDWG010000205.1:0-3043 GCA_964509005.1 uncultured Zetaproteobacteria bacterium | reverse complement strand
TATATATAATTTGCGCAATTCCCCGGAAGCTGATTCCCTGCCTCATGATGCGCCTTCGGATTCTTCTCCGCCGGAATTCATATCTCTCGATTTTTGCTGGAAGGATAGCAGGTTGTCCATGGAAATGCCGATTTCTACCCGCGATGGTCTGCCTGCTTCGCTTGCCTCTGGATCGTTAACCCAGACAACAGTAGCCCGCCCTTTCATGTGCGCATTCGCGCCGGAAGTGCCGGGCAGGCGTATCGCCAGGGAAATTTTCTGGCCGATAGAATAAAGCCCCGGAAAGCTGCTAATAAAACGTGCTCCACCACCCGAGATATCCTTGAGGGTGACTTTTTCAACGGACTGTTTCTCCGTAGCGGAACATGTGTAAATATCAGTTTCGAATCCAAGCGGATAACGCTCAAATCCCCTCTTGTTTCCGGCGCTATCTGGCATCATCATCTTCCTTTTTAGAAACAAGCATGATGACTTCGCAAGAAGTCATCAGAGCACCCATGGACGGTATTTTTACAACTCCATCAAGCATAAGTGATCCTCTCATGAAAAGTCCATAATTGTAATCCTCTTTGCTCCTGTCTACACTGTTAAGGGATTTTGCAGGGGGGCGTATGAATAGCAAGGCTGAACAAGCGAAGCCAAGAGAGGCAATGGTCAGGCTTCTCAATGGTGATGCCATTTGTGGCAGTATTATTTCCTTTGCTACGGATGCCGACTGTATCCAGATTCAAATCAGGAAGAATAAAACAGTCGGAAGGGCTAAAATATTACCTGTCAATGAAGTGGCATATATTGCCTTTATACGCACGTCCGCCAGCTCCACAAGAACCTCCCGGCTTCCTGAAATGAAATCCATGTATATCCATGCGGTCACGGGTGAAATCTTCGATGCGTATGTCCTGAATCTTTCCATGCATCCCTCGGGCTTCTATGCATTCGAGCCGGTCCTTGACTCCCGCAAAAGGGCTACAGGCCGTTCAGGCGCCAGCAGGGGCGGGGTGCAGGCGGCGGCAGCCGGAAGCACGGGGCCATATGAATACATGTATTTCTTCCATCATGGCGTGCGTACGCATGAAGATAAATCTCCCATCGGTAAACTCCTGGTGGCGGAGAAGTTTGTTTCCGAAGATGATCTGAAGCGCAGCCTAGAACTTCAGAGGAAAAAAAGAAAAACCCCTATCGGTCATATCCTTGTGGAACGGATGGGTGTCAAGAGCCGCGAGGTGGATGCCGCGCTCAAGCAGCAAAAATGTAAACGAAAGAAACTGGGTGAAATTCTCCTGGATGCAGGGCTGGTCAACCACGGGGATATAGATAAAGCATTGTCCATTCAGGCTGAGCAACACGGCAAGAGGCTGGGAGATATTCTCGTTGAAATCGGTTGCGTCAGCGAAAAGAATTTACTCCTGGCGCTGGCCGCCAAGTTCCATCTTCCCATTATCGATCTCGACAATCATCCGGTCGATCCAAATGCTATTTGCGAAGTGGATACATCACTGATCGTAAAATTTCAGTGGTTACCCATCGCCACGGATATGGAAACGCTGACCATCGCCGTTTCCGATCCGCTCGACATGGAGGCTTATGACGCCTTCCGCTTCTCCGCGAACAAACGTATACGGGAAGTGCTTGTCCTACCCTCGCAGTTGTGGCAGCGCATTGAGGATGTACTGGCCTCTTCGGTTGAAGATGAAAGTGAAAAGCTGCTTATTGATCTCAATGTACAGAAGGGCGATGTCCGTGCGGAAGATAAGGTCAATGAGGTCGAACTGATGAAAACCGCCGATGCCGCGCCCGTTGTCCAACTGGTCAACAAAATCATCGCGGGAGGATTGCGTAAAAAGGCATCGGATATTCACTTGCTTCCCCAGGCTACCCACCTTACGCTTGCTTATCGTATCAATGGAGACATGCAGCGGGAAACAAAGATCCAAAGTGAACTCCAGCAGCACGTTATCTCGCGTATCAAAATTGTTTCAGGCATGGATATCTCCGAGCGTCGACTGCCGCAGGACGGGCGTCTGGTCGTGCAATATAAAAAACATACGGTTGAGCTTCGGGTATCAATCATTCCCAATATATATGGTGAATCCGTTGTCATGCGCATCCTGAACAAGGAAGTGAACATAGATATTGAAACGCTGGGCCTGCGCAAGGAAGATTGTCATCGCCTTGCCCAGATCATTCGGAAACCACATGGACTCATCCTTGCCACCGGGCCTACCGGCTCCGGAAAATCCACCACTTTGTTCGCCCTGGTCAAAAGCCTGTCAAGTTTGCCGGCACATATTGTAACCATTGAAGACCCCGTGGAAGTGGAAATTCCCGGCGTCAACCAGATTCAGGTCAGACCTAAAATTGGCCTCGATTTTACCCGTGTCCTGCGCAATATCCTGCGCCACGACCCTGACATCATCATGCTGGGTGAAATACGCGACCGCGACACGGCCGAAATTGCCATGCGGGCGGCCCTGACCGGGCATTTGCTGCTCTCAACACTGCATACCAACACGGCCGTGGATGCAGTCGTACGTCTGGTGGATATGGGTGTTCCATCATACCTGCTCGCTCAGGGGCTGTTGGCCGTTATCAGTCAGAATCTGATTAAACGCCTGTGTCCATCCTGCCGGAAGACTGTAAATGTGGATCAGTCCGTAGCGGTATTGCTGAACGACCTGGATTTGCCAGTACCAGAACACCTCTTTTGTGCCACGGCTTGCAATCAGTGTAATCAAACAGGTTTTTCGGGAAGGTGCGTGGCCTATGAACTGCTTGAGATCAATGAAAAGCTTGGTTTGGCTATCCATGATGGGGTGATCGGTCAGGAATTGCATCAAATTGCGGTTGAAGCAGGGATGTATCCGAAAAAACAGCATGTCCTGGATCTTGCCCGCGACGGCACTATTTCCTCTGATGATATGGTACGTTTTCTCTTATGATTTTCTCTTTACACACAAATCGCCAAATGGCGATTTGTGTGTAAAGAGAAGGCTAGATCTGCCCTTTGGTTTCAAATAAAACGGGACAGTAGAGCACCCATCAT
>CAZDWG010000204.1:0-3059 GCA_964509005.1 uncultured Zetaproteobacteria bacterium | reverse complement strand
AGTTACATTATACCAATAATACCTTCACAAATAATTCTCGCCACAAAGGGCGCGGAGATGTGCTATACACAGGGGGTAACTAGCCTGTCGGATTTATGGAGATTCTAGCGAGCAGGTGGGGAAGCGAGATCAGAATAGCATGCTTTTAAGGCGCATAGTGGTCACTATGTAACGAAGAATCATGCTATTTTGAGCCGCTTCCCCGCCGCCTGTCTGCGTGCAACGCATAGGCAGGCGCAGTAGATTTCCCATCAGTCCGACAGGCTCCCAGGTAAGGGGGTTTTGCTATGTCTAGGGTGCCAAATTTCTACCTGTGGGTCAATGGCGAGGCTTGCGAAGGAACAGGCAGTACCGAGATTATCAATCCCTACGATGCCTCGCCGGTAGCCACCGTATCCATTGCGGGACACAAACAGATCACAGCCGCGCTATGTGGATGCCGCACGGTGTTCCCCCGGCTCAAACGTATGCCGCGTTTTGAAAGGGCGTCCATGCTTGAGGGCATGCTGAGCGGATTGCAGGATGCCAGACAGGAAATGGTTGATGCCCTCATCATGGAAGGCGGCAAACCCAGGATATTCGCCCAACAGGAATTCGCCCGCACCCTGGCCGTGTTCTCGTGGGCCGCCGGGGAAGCCAGACGCTTTTGTGGTGACCGGATTCCCATGGATGGCATGCAACGCGGCATCGGCTATGAAGGTTATACCCGGCGCGAACCCATGGGACCTGTCCTGGGTATCTGTCCATTTAATTTTCCACTCAACCTTGTAGCACACAAGGTTGCTCCGGCACTGGCTGTGGGCAATCCTATCATTATCAAGCCCTCCACTCATACGCCCATCTCCGCCCTTATTCTGGCGCGGATTGCCAGCGCGGCCGGGGCGCCTCCCGGAAGCCTCAATGTGCTACCCATGCGGCATGCGGATGTCCTTGCGTTGCTGGATAGCGATGATATCAGGATGATTACATTTACCGGCAGCCCGGAGGTGGGATGGGGCCTGAAGAAAAAGGCATGGAAACAACACATGGTCCTGGAACTGGGTGGCAATTCCGGCACCATCGTAGATGCATCCGCCGATCTCGCATGGGCGGCCAAACGCTGTGCGCTCGGAGGTTTTGCCCAGGCGGGTCAGTCATGTATCGCTGTACAGCGCATCTATGTCCAGACGAGCGTATTTGACCCCTTTCTGGATTTACTGACCCGCGAAACCAAACTCCTGAAGATCGGTGATCCCCGGAAGGCGGATGTCACAGTCGGCCCCGTCATTCATTCCAGTGCCGCAGACCGCATCATGGGGTGGATTGACAAGGCGGTATCCAGCGGCGCGAGCCTTGTGTGCGGCGGCAAACGTCGGCGTATGGGTTGCGGCAACGTCATCGAACCCGCTATCCTTACGGACGTGAGTGAAGATATGGATATTTGCTGCAAGGAAATATTCGGCCCTGTGGTCACGGTCGCGCCCTATGAGGAACTGGAAACAGCCATCCAGTGGTGCAACCGGTCGGATTTCGGTTTACAGGCAGCGATATTCAGCGATAAGCTGCATCATGTATACCAGGCTATTGAGACTCTTGATGTCGGTGGTATTGTGGTCAACGACTTCCCTACCTGCCGCGTGGATCATATGCCTTACGGTGGTGTCAAGGCTTCCGGGTTGGGAAGGGAAGGAATCCGCTCGGCCATGCTGGAAATGACCCATGAGAAAATGGTGGTGATTAAAAGGTAGGTAATAATTAATCCATGGAAGTCAGTAATTTCTTTCTTTCGCTGGTCCTGATCCTGCTGTCCGCAAGGGTTCTCGGCGAAATTGCCGCATGGCTCAGCATACCCTCGGTGATGGGTGAATTGCTGGCTGGTGTTTTGCTCGGGCCTAGTCTCCTGGGATGGGTCGAGCCCACGGAAGTCATTCAGATGCTCGCCGAAATCGGCCTTATTCTGCTGTTGTTTGAGGTGGGTCTGGATACCGATATCGCTAATCTGGTCAATAAGGGAAAAGAAGCGTCGATTGTAGCCATAGGTGGTTTTGTAGCGCCCTTTATCGGTGGTTTTGCGCTAAGCTACTATGCCTTTGACCTATCGCTTATCGCGTCTTTATTCATTGGTGGCGCTCTGACTGCTACCAGCATCGGTGTCACCGTTCGCGTCCTGCGCGATCTTGGCCGTCACCAGTCACCCGAAGCCCAGGTCGTTCTCGGCGCCGCCGTGCTGGATGATATTCTGGGGGTCGTTCTACTGGCGGTGCTGCTTGAATTTTCCACGAATGGTGGCGTGAGTTCCGTTAATGCCAGCAAGATATTCGTGTTTGTCGTTATTTTCATGCTGCTTGCGCCTATCGTCGGCAAGGTCATGGCAGACATGATTGGCCGTTATGACAAGAACAGTAAGATCGCAGGCCTGATCCCGACTGCGGTTATCATTCTTGTCCTGTTTTTCGCGTGGTTGGCTCACGCCGTAGGCGCGCCTGCACTGCTGGGCGGCTTTGCCGCCGGTCTGGCCCTGTCACGACATTTTAACCTGCCTTTCGGACCCTTGCGGCAATCCGATGGCCATTTCGTTCAGCGTATTGAGCAGAGCATGAAACCCATCATCCATTTGTTCACGCCGATTTTCTTTGTCATGGTCGGTCTCTCACTGAATCTTCAAAAGGTTGACTGGACATCTTTTTCTATCTGGGAAATGAGCCTGGCCTTTATCATCCTGGCTGTACTGAGCAAGCTGGTTGGCGCATTCCTGATTAAAGAGCCCACACATTTCCGCTGGGCCGTCGGACTGTCCATGATACCGAGGGCGGAGGTAGGGCTTATCTTTACCGAATTAGGCCGCATATCCGGCGTATTCGACTATGATCTGTACGCGGTGATGATCTTGACGATTGCGGCGACCACCGTACTCCCACCCTTTATGTTGAAATGGTTCTATGGCCGCTATGGGCATCGCTTGTGAGGACTATGGTTCAGGGAAAGCGGCTTCGCGCCCTTTGCGGCGCACGGCAAGGATAAAGGAAAAATTAAAGGGCTACGCATTCGCACAACCGCTTGTTTTAAATGTATTAATATGG
>CAZDWG010000203.1:0-3072 GCA_964509005.1 uncultured Zetaproteobacteria bacterium | reverse complement strand
ACATCCTATGGAGTCATCACACCATGGTATATGCGGTGTTTCACAGGCGGTTCGGATCATGTGGTGCGGTACGCAGGGCATGGAAGCGGCCCTGTTTCCAGAGCAGCAGCCTGGAAGGTGTGCCCCCCTTTTCCCCGGAAGGGGAAGCCATGACAGCATGGACATAACGATGCCAGCGCATGCGCAGATGGCGGGACGGTGTTCGTATCGGTTGTTTGCGCCTGTTTAGGCTACTGGAAAGCATGAGGCCTCCACATAATTTTGCCAGTCGGCGGCTAGCATTATCGGCATCAACACGCAGGGCAATTCGCCCTTTCGCATAACAGGCGCGGGGAAGGCCGGGCCTGCCGGGTACGATCAACGTGGTGTTTCCGGGCCATAATTGTTGCATCGCCCGGCGCAGGGGCGGCGACAGGTATCGGGTATGGTGGACGGCGGTGCGTATGGAGTCAGCGATGAATACAAAGGGACCTTGCCGCTGTTTGAATTGTTGTAAGTATCGCACGGCTCGCGGGCAATGCGGGGAAGCCGCGACACCGGCGACCGTCGATGTCGCGTGGGCAATGAGTTCCCCATTTTGAAGGATGCGCGCGTTGCGAAGGGTACGCCATTTTTGGCGAAACATTTGAATAATAAGTTTAGCTTAGTCCTGCCCTTTACCCACAAATCGCGCCACAGCGAGTCGCCCGGTGGTCATATGCAAGGCACGCTCTCGAAGCAATGGTTGTTCCATTGCAAGAGGGTGCAACGTAGCAGATGGCCACCGAGCGACTCGCCCGAAGGGAACCCTTGCACATGGGCCATACCGGCGTTGCGACGCTTGATAATGGATAAACACCATTATCTGCGCACCGCGCCTTGGTCTGGCCCATGTGCAAGGGTTCTGTGACGTGATTTGTGGGCAAAGGGCAGGACTAGTCTTTCGGTTGGGCGATGGCCTCGCGTTCTGCCCGCAGTTTGCCAGCCAGTGATGTATCCGATTGCGCCAATATCTGAGCGGCTAATATCCCCGCATTTTTTGCGGCGTTTACGCCAACGCATGCCACGGGGATACCTGGCGGCATCATCACCGTCGAAAGCAGGGCATCCTGCCCTTGTAACGGTCCCGCCGAGACGGGGACGCCGATCACCGGCCAGATGGTTCTGGATGCCACCGTCCCGGCCAGGTGCGCTGCCATGCCGGCAGCACAGATAAATACCCGGCATCCGGCATTCTCGGCATCATGGACAGCCTTGGCGGTGGCTTCCGGCATGCGATGCGCGGAACGCACCAATACCTTGTATGGTACATCGTACCGATCAAGCACGGCGGCTGCCTGCTCCATGATGGACATGTCATTTTTGCTGCCCATTAATATTAATACTTTGATCGCATCCATTTATTAAACTCCAGCATTTGACCGCAGGGTATCGCAAAGGAAAAAATCAGGGAATATTCCGCGAAACCTGGCGAACTTTGCGCTTAGTGTTTTTCTTCCCGTGCTACGGCGCGGTAGCCGATGTCTTTGCGGTAAAAACCGCCGGGCCAGTCAAGATATTTCAAGGCCGTGTAAACGGTCTGTTGTGCTTCGGCTACGCTGTCACCCAATGCTGTCACTCCCAGCACGCGTCCGCCACTGTTCACAATCGCGCCATCTTTTTCGGTGGTTCCGGCATGGAATACGGTGGTTCCCGCGCCTTCCACGTCGTCCAGTCCACCAATGCTTTGCCCTTTGGTAAAGTTTCCCGGATAACCATCCGAGGCGACGACGACGGTGAGTGCTGCGCGGTCATCCCAGTCCAGTGTCACGCTATCCAGACGTTTCTCCGCCGCCGCCAGCAGCACTTCGCCAAGATCGGATTTCAACCGGCACATCAGCGGCTGGCATTCCGGATCGCCAAAGCGCACATTAAATTCGAGTGCTTTCGGCCCATCGCGGGTCAACATGATACCCGCGTACAGTGTACCGATGAACTCAATGCCACGTGCTTTCAATGTCGCGATAGCAGGCCGCGCAATGGTTTCTAAAACGTCATCAGCAATCTTGCTGGTGACGCACGGAGCTGGCGAATAGGCACCCATGCCACCGGTATTCGGTCCCTTGTCGCCGTCAAGCAATGCCTTGTGGTCCTGGCTGGAATCGAGTGGAAGGATGGTGTCACCCGAAACGATAAACAGGCACGATGCCTCCTCACCTTCAAGAAATTCCTCGATGACGACTTGCGATCCCGCATCGCCGAAGCTGTTGCCGATCAGCATATCGCGCGTCACAGCCACGGCTTCGTCCACCGTCTGCGCAATAATCACGCCCTTGCCCGCAGCGAGCCCCGATGCCTTGATCACCACCGGTGCGCCGAAACGCCGAATACAGGCCTCCGCCTTCGCCAGATCGGTATGTGTTTCAAAGCAGGCTGTGGGCACGCCTGCATCATGCATCAATGCTTTGGCGAATGACTTGCTGCCTTCTAGTTCGGCGGCGGCCTGATTGGGGCCGAAGACGGCGAAACTCTCGGCGCGTAGCTGATCGGCAAGTCCTGCGACCAGAGGAACTTCCGGACCGACAACAACCAGTTGTGGTTGTTCATTTCTCGCCAAATTGACCAGTTCGGCAATGTCTCCCGCATTCACGTTGATGCAGCGTCCGTCTTGCGCGATACCCGGATTGCCCGGCGCACAGACAACCTCCGAAACAGAAGGAGAACGCTTCAGTTTCCAGCACAATGCATGTTCGCGGCCACCGCTGCCGATCACCAGCACCTTCATCCTGTTCCTCCAGTCATCATTTGTATGGCGTTTGTTTTGGCAACCCATTCTTTCACCTCTATTTTTTTTGGGTATTCGGATTCCGGCGTTGGGACGCGCTGATTTAACCGGATTGAATACTTGAAATCAATGTTGGATATGCCCGCGTAACCCTTCGTCAAATGCATGAATAATGCAGGCCAAGACGGGGGTCGAAGGTGAAAGGTTCCGGCTTGCCAATCCGCGCGCTTTGTATATCCGGATGGGTCGGATTCAGAAGATAGTTCCACTCTCCATTCACAGCAACAGATGGAACCCGAAGCAGGATGGATGACTGAGACTCGACCCAG
>CAZDWG010000202.1:0-3082 GCA_964509005.1 uncultured Zetaproteobacteria bacterium | reverse complement strand
GAATATTTAATTTCCCCATAGGAATTGGTATAGGTATGGGAGGGATCGGAGGTGGTAGTACGAGCAAAGGCGCGGCTACCAGAGGGGTTCGGTAAGCGATGTGGTTTGTATTATGAGTAACTCAAGCTAACCCGGTATGCCGGTTAAACTCTTACCTTCACGGATTTTGCCGCCCGGACATGCCTGTTATTATCTGACAGGCGATGACGAGGATGCTGTTTTTGAGATGGCCGAAGAGCTTCTGGCGCATGATTCAGAGGACGCTGTGATAGTCCGCGTGGATGTCGATGAGCTGGGTCGCGTACACGAGAATCTGGCCCCGGGGCTGTTTGGTACACGTGCTTGCCATGCCTTGGTGCGTAATGCGGCCAGCGCGAGAGCCAGGCAAATGGATCAACTGGAGAATCTGGCCGCGAAAGCGCCTGAGGGATTGCGTCTGGTGATTTGTGCGCCGGGGATCGAGTCCAAAAAGGCATTGCATAAGCGATTGACCGTGTTGCCGGATATCGCGTGGTGCGTATTCACGCGCATGGATGAAGGGCAATTTCATCGTTGGTTGCAAGGCCTGACCGGGGATGCCGGGTTGGTTCTGTCCGATGAAGCCATGGCATTACTCGCGGAACAGTTGCAGGGGATGCGTATGGCGGCCAGGCAAGCGGTTGAGCGTTTGCGTTTGTATGATGATGGCGAGGGCGCTGAGCTGGATGCGCAAGTTGTAGGTGATTTGCTGGGGGAGCGGAGCCCCCGCGACCTGGGGGCATTTTGCAATGCCGTAGGCGAACGCTCACCCACGGCGCTGGGTATTCTGCGCAGCTTGCTGCGCGATCAGCAGGTGCCCGGGATTCAGGTGCTGAGTTGGTTGTCTACGCGCATCCAGCAACTCTTGATGTACCGCTGGTATGAATCCATAGACCCGCGTTCAGCGGCATCCAGGGCGCGACTGTTTGGCGATTCGAGACAACATGTGCCGCGGGAAGTGAAATTGTGGCGCAGCCAGGAATTGATGCAGGCGATGGCGCGGCTTGCATCAGCCGAGATGCTGCTTAAGGGCGCCAGCGTTGAGGATAAGTCCGTGGTGTTGGAGCGTTTGACATTGCATCTGCTCAAGCATTCATGACCGTGGCGCTACAGACTGAAAAGAGGATGCATTATTCACAAATAGTGCAGGCTGAACCGGGAGTTCGCATTGGCTGATGGGCGGTGCTTTGAACGGGAGCATGTGTGGCACCCGTATGCATCCATGCTCGATCCTCCCGAATGCTGGCCTGTGCAGAGTGCCGATGGCGTGCGTCTGAGGCTGGAGGACGGACGTGAACTGATCGACGGCATGGCCTCATGGTGGAGCGCTATTCACGGCTATAACGTGCCGGAATTGAATGCGGCGATTAAACGCCAGACCCAAGATATGGCGCATGTCATGTTTGGCGGGTTGTCGCATCAACCGGCTACAAACCTGGCCAGAAAATTACTCGAAATTACGCCAAATAGCATGGAACACGTATTTTTCGCCGATTCCGGTTCGGTTGCGGTCGAAATTGCCATAAAGATGGCGTTGCAGCACTGGCAGGCGCGAGGCGAGCGAAAGAAAACGCGGTTGTTGGCCCTCCGCCATGGCTATCACGGCGATACCTTCGGTGCGATGGGTGTTTGTGATCCCGTGTCGGGTATGCATCATCTGTTTTCCGGCATGCTCCCGGAGCATCTCTTCGCCGATGCTCCGCCCAATGGTACGGATGACGATTGGGATGAGGCATATATTTCTGGTTTCCAACGCTTGATGGCAGCGCATCATGACGAAATGGCTGCCGTGATCCTGGAGCCTGTCGTGCAGGGTGCGGGCGGCATGCGCATCTATGCTCCGGAGTTTTTACGCGGCGTTCGCGCGCTTTGCGATGCGTACGGCGTATTGCTGATCGTGGATGAAATAGCTACCGGATTTGGCCGGACGGGTAAGTTGTTTGCCTGTGAGCATGCCGGTATTTCTCCGGATATTATGTGCGTGGGCAAGGCTTTGACCGGCGGTTATATGACGCTGGCAGCCGTATTGACGACGCGGACCGTCTGTGGAGGCATCCATGCCGATGGCAACGTTTTGATGCACGGGCCAACGTTCATGGCTAATCCCCTGGCCTGTTCTGTGGCGCTGGCCAGTATTGAACTGTTGCTTGATTCGCCATGGCAAGAGAATGTGGCGGCTATTGAATCCCGATTACAGCGTGAACTCGCGCCATGCCGTGCGATGCCGCAGGTGACGGATGTGCGCGTGCTGGGCGCAATGGGTGTGATCGAATTGAATCATCCCGTGGATATGGCTCTTGTGCAGCCGATGTTTGTGGAGAAAGGCGTATGGATACGTCCCTTTGGAAGATTGATTTATATTATGCCACCCTACGTGATTCCGTCTGATGACTTGTCCTGTTTAACCCATGCAATGCGTGAGGTTGTGGCGATACAAAGATAAATATTTTCTAATCCGTCATTCATGTTTGTCTCATGGGAGCGCCATAGGCTTCATCCATCCAAAGCGGGAAATATTAGTCCCGCAGACTTTAACAGGAGGTAGATATGAAAGGATTAATGTACACACTGGCTGGCGGCACGTTGGTTTTCATGGGGACTGTTGGTTTCTCCAAACTCGTAGAATCCATGCAAGGCTAAGTTCTGTTGCATACGCCAAACCCGCCCCCCGAAAGCAAGGTGGTAAACAAAGGTGTTGAAAACACCAGAATGGAAAGGCAGCGGATTCTTCCGCTGCCTTTTTTCTTATAAGTAACAACACTGCTCTCCGGTATTGTTTCGCTTCAGATGGAATTGGACAAATGCCCTGTTTGAATAAGAGACATTCAAACGAGGGAGCATGGCAGCAGACCATCTATCAGGCACTGGGGCTCAACCAAAATCCGGGAGGAACCATGAAAACTATCGTGCCGGACTGACAAACTACAAACGTAGTGCCAACGCCCAACCTCGATCAGAACAAATCTGTTGGGGAATAAAGAAATTGCCAGTTATGATGGCAAAGATGGGCTAAGAATCACTTTCCAATAAAGATGGCTTACGGAATAAATACATAAGCCATTGC
>CAZDWG010000201.1:0-3106 GCA_964509005.1 uncultured Zetaproteobacteria bacterium | reverse complement strand
TTGCATATGACCACCGGATGACTCGCTGTGGCACGATTTGTGGGTAAAGGGCAGCGCTAGAGGCTGCCCGTGAGTGCTATCAGGGAAAAATTCGCATCAAGCAAGTCCCTGGTATAACCCTGCTTACCGAGTACATCAGCCAGCGTATAGCCATCAAGAACGTCCATGAAGGCTGTTCTGGCCTGATACAAGGCGTGTTTGAGTGTGCAAGCGGCGGAAATAGGGCATGTGTTGGTATCAGCATCAAAGCATTCAAGAATGTTCATGTGCGGTTCGGTGATGCGGACAACCTGGCCGATGTTGATATCCCCGGGCTGTATGGCCAGTTGCATGCCTCCCGATTTTCCACGCATCGTTCGAACATAATCCGTTTTTCCGAGATGATGGGTGATCTTGACCAGGTGATTACGCGATACGCCGTAAGCATCGGCGATTTCGCTGATGGTGCATAATCTATCAGGATGCAGGCCAAGATAAACGAGGGTTCGTAGTGCATAATCCGTGTACAGGGTCAATTGCATGCCGAGAAGGTATATCTTATTGACATCTTTTTGCAAGCTTTTATAGTTGCCTCCGGGATGAGTTCATGTATTTCACATGCACCATTACCACTATACATATATTTAGGAGATACTGATGAGTACAGTCTATGAACAACTGGGCGGCGAAGGTGCTATTGATGCAGCAGTGGATAATTTTTACCGTCGTGTGCTGAATGATCCTTATGTTACACCATTTTTTGAGGGTACGGATATGGAGAGACAGGCGGCCAAGCAGAAAGCTTTTTTGACCATGGTCACGGGCGGGCCGAACAAGTATACGGGCATGGATATGCGCGAAGGCCACAAACACTTGGTAGCAAGGGGTATGAATGACACCCATTTCGATCATATTATATGTCATTTGCGTTCCACTCTGGCCGATCTCGGCATCAAGAAGGATTTAATCAAGACCGTGATTGGTGTCGCCGAGTCCACGCGCAATGATGTGCTGGATCGTTAGGAGTTATTGATATGGGATTCTTTACTATTGTACTACCATTGCTTTTGCTTGTGGCTATTCTTATTGGGTTTATACGTTTACGCTCCCAGTCTGTTGCGCCACGCGCGGCTGATGGAGGGGGAGGTGCCTCGAACGCTTACAGTGGAGATGCGACACTGTTCGCGCAGTTGGGCGGGGCTCCCGCAGTGGATGCGGCGATCGACATCTTTTATCGTCGTGTGCTGAACGATCCCTACGTCGTGCCTTTCTTCGAGGGTGTGGATATGGAGAAGCAAGCGGCCAAGCAGAAGGCATTTCTGACGATGGCTTTTGGCGGGCCCCATAATTACACGGGCAAGGATATGCGCGTGGGGCACAAGCATTTGATCAAGATGGGTCTGGACGATACCCATTTTGACCATATTCTGATGCATATCCGTTCTACGCTGGCGCAACTGGGCGTGGCCAATGATTTGATCACGCAGGTGATCGCGGTCGCCGAATCGACGCGCGACGACGTACTTGATCGCCAGCCACAAAAGGAGGATGCTTACAGTGGCGATGCGACACTATTCGCACAATTGGGCGGGGCTCCCGCAGTGGATGCGGCGATCGACATCTTTTATCGTCGTGTGCTGAACGATCCCTACGTCGTGCCTTTCTTCGAGGGTGTGGATATGGAGAAGCAAGCGGCCAAGCAGAAGGCATTTCTGACGATGGCTTTTGGCGGGCCCCATAATTACACGGGCAAGGATATGCGCGTGGGGCACAAGCATTTGATCAAGATGGGTCTGGACGATACCCATTTTGACCATATTCTGATGCATATCCGTTCTACGCTGGCGCAACTGGGCGTGGCCAATGATTTGATCACGCAGGTGATCGCGGTCGCCGAATCGACGCGCGACGACGTACTTGATCGTTGATTTTATTTCGATCTGAGGAAGAGCGGGATTTTGCATATGGTTGCAAAATCCCGCGTTTATTTGTGATGCTATCGTAAGAATCCAAAAATAGTTCTTGCCGCCTGCCTGCCTGCCTGCCTGTGTGTGGGCACATGTGTATAAGTTACTGCGAGCGTGGCAATCTGTTACCCCGTTAATAAGACGAATACAGATTGTTTCGTTCTGCCGCGCAAGTTTTTAGACCTCGCAATGCAGGCTCGACGCTGCTTACGAGAATATCATTGATGATGCAATGCAGGAGACATACGCATGCCAAAAGTTGTTTTTGAGGGTAAAGCATATGATTGCAGGTCGGGGGAAACAGTGCTTGATGCATTGACCCGGCAAGGGGTGTTGCTGCCGTCCTCCTGCCGTAGCGGAACATGTCAGACGTGTATGGTACATGCAGTGAAGGGAGTGCCGCCAGCATCAGCGCAGAAGGGGATCAAGGATACCCTGAAGGCGCAAGGATATTTTCTAGCCTGTAGCTGCAAGCCGGAGGAAGACCTTGAGATTGCCCTGGCTACCATATCACCGAAGCAACCCGCCACCGTGATATCCAAGATGCAGATGAATGAAGCGGTGGTTCGTCTCCGCTTCTCCTGTGGTGACTTTGACTATTTCCCTGGCCAGTTCATCAATCTGGTGAGACCCGAAGACGGGCTGGTGCGGAGCTATTCGCTGGCCAGCACTCCAGCGGACGGTTTCCTGGAATTACATATTAAAAAGATCCCTGGGGGCGCCATGAGTACATGGGCCTGTGATATTCTGGATGTCGGGGATCAGGTAGAGTTCTTTGGCCCGGTGGGGGATTGTTTTTACGTGCCGGGGAATCTGGAGCAACCCTTGACGCTTGCTGGCACCGGCACCGGCCTGGCGCCCCTGTATGGTATTGCCCGGCATGCGCTGTCGTTCGGACATTCCGGGAGTATTATGTTGTTTCATGGCAGTCTGGCCGAACAAGGTTTGTATATGATGGATGAACTCAAAGCGCTGGCTGAGGAATATCCAAACCTGACCTACCTGCCATGCATACTATATGGCGAGCGGCTAGACGGGGGTCTGCAAGGAAAGATAGATGATCTGGTCGTGAAAGCCACCATGGACAGCATGTCGCGGAGCCGGATATTTCTTTGTGGTGATCCACCCATGGTGGAGTCCATGCGCAGGAAGTGTTTTCT
>CAZDWG010000200.1:0-3115 GCA_964509005.1 uncultured Zetaproteobacteria bacterium | reverse complement strand
CAAGGTATCATCTGATTGACGACCATGTTCTCCAATTTACAATACGGCGGAAGATTTCATCAGATCAATCAGACGGGCAATCATGGCCTCTTTATCCAGCGCAAGATCGTGCAGCACTTCGGCCTGGGTTCCGTGTGCCGGGAACACGTCCGGCATACCCATGTTGGCAAAGGGTCCATGCCAGCCATGCGCCAGCGCCAATGCCGCGATGGCCTCGCCAATGCCTCCCTCCGCCGCGCCTTCTTCCATCACTATCAATGGTTTGTTTTTCTTCAGGTGCGCCAGGATACATGCCGTATCCAGCGGTTTGATAAAACGAAGGTTAATCAATGTCAGATCTCTGCCGTCACCATCCATCTGATGTAACGACTCCACAGCCGCCAGCGCGTCATGGACGCGGCTGCCTACTGCTACAACGAGGCCGTCTTTCCCCTCTTTCAGCACGTCTGCCTTACCGATATCTAGCTCTTTCGGTGTCCCCAACTCGACACCGGAACCACAGCCACGCGGATAGCGAATAGCACTTGGGCCATTGAGCTTGATAGCTGTCGCCAGCATATCCGCCAGTTCGGCTTCATCCATGGGCGCCATGACCGTGATATTGGGGATACAACGCAGGAAAGCTATATCGAAGCTGCCGGAATGCGTTGCGCCATCGGCGCCCACCACCCCTGCCCGATCCATACAGAAGACCACGGGAAGATTCTGAATACATATATCGTGAATAATCTGATCGTAGGCCCGCTGCATAAACGTTGAATAAATAGCTACGACGGGCTTCAAGCCTTCCACCGCCAATCCGCCCGCGAATGTTACGGCATGCTGCTCGGCGATACCGACATCGAAACAGCGGTCAGGATGCCGCTTGGCAAAGCGGGACAGACCGGTACCGCCCGGCATGGCTGCGGTAATGGCTACAATCCGGTCGTTGTGGTCGGCCAGATCAGCCAGCGTATCGGCAAACACCTGCGTATAAGTGGGAGGCTGTCCCTTGGCCTTGATCGGCTCACCCGTTTCCATGTTGTAGGGGCCCAGACCATGCCATGTTTCCGGGTCTTCCTCAGCCGGGGCGAAGCCTAAGCCTTTGCGGGTAACGATATGCAACAGGACAGGGCCATCCAGATGCTTGCAATTCTCCAGCGTGGGCAACAGGTGGTGAAAATCATGGCCGTCAATGGGGCCGACATAACGGAATCCCATTTCCTCAAACAATGTGCCGGGCATCACCATGCCCTTGACATGCTCTTCCAGCCGTTTGGCTGCTTCCAGGGCTGTGGGCATTTTCTCCAGTACCTTGCGCGTGGCATCCCGCACATTGGCGTAGGTTTTACCGGAAATCAGACGGGCAAGATAGGCGGACATCGAACCCACGTTGGGCGCAATGGACATTTCGTTGTCGTTGAGAATAACCAGCAATCGGCGCTTGCTTCCGCCAGCATTGTTCAAGCCCTCAAAGGCCATGCCGCCGGTCAACGCACCATCACCAATGACGGCGATGACATGTTTGTTCTCCCCGTTGATGTCACTCCCCGTAGCCATACCAAAGGCTGCGGATATTGAGGTACACGCATGGCCAGCGCCAAAGGGGTCATGCTCGGATTCGGTGCGTTTGGTAAAGGCGGATAATCCGCCGCGCTGCCGAATGCCGGGCATTTGTTCCAGCCTTCCGGTCAGCATCTTGTGCGGGTAGGCCTGATGTCCGACATCCCAGATGATGCGGTCACGCGGTGAATCGAACAACCGGTGCAAGGCAATGGTCAGTTCCACAACGCCGAGTCCGGCACCCAGGTGGCCGCCGATTGGCGCCAGTGTCTTGATGAGATAATCCCGCATTTCCGTCGCCAGGCGGGGGAGCTGTTCCGCTTTCAGGCGCTTGACATCAGCGGGTCCGTGGATATTGGGCAGTAACGGGGATTCACTCATGATGGCATCGCGAAACGTATGGCTTTCATTTCTTTCTCTCCCGAATATAGGTGGCAAGTTCCACCAAGTGCGCGCCATTGTCGCCCAAAGGAGCCAAAGCCTCAACCGCAAGGCATCGCATCTCATCTGCGATTTCGCGGGCGCGTTCCAGGCCGAGCAGGGACACATAGGTGGCCTTGTGTTGCGCGACATCCTTGCCTGGGCTTTTCCCAAGGGCCTCGCCGCTTCCCGTAGCATCCAGGATGTCATCGGCAATCTGAAACAGTAGCCCAACAGCCTTACCGTAGCGACAACATGCTTCTATCTTTACCGTATCCGCGCACGCCAGCATAGCGCCTGCTTCACAACAATAACGCAGTAAATCGCCTGTCTTGCGGAGGTGGATACGTTCGACCTCCAACACATCCCGCACTGTTTCCTCTTCAGCCAGCATATCCAGCATCTGGCCACCAACCATGCCCTGAGCCCCCGCAGCCAATGCAAGGTGGCTGATGAGTTGCATGCGTAAATCCGCCGATGCATCCACTTCCATCAATAATTCAAAACTCAGGCACTGTAATGCATCGGCGGCAAGTATAGCGGATGCCTCGTCAAACTGTTTGTGGCAGGTCAACCTTCCACGCCGCAGGTCATCGTCGTCCATGCAGGGCAAATCATCATGAATGAGCGAATAGGTATGCATGCATTCAATGCTCATCATTGCTGGCATGATATCGCCTTTCCCGCGACAGGCGAAAAAACATTCCAGCATGAGCGACGGGCGAATGCGTTTGCCGCCAGCCATCAGGCTGTAGCGCATGGCGTCCCGCAGGCGTCCGGGAACGCACTTTCCACGCGCCGCAAGCATCGTATCAAGCGCCACATTGGTCTCCACCGCATGCTGGTCCAGCCACCGATGCGGCATGTGTTTATTCATCGTTGCCCAGAACCTGAAGCCGCTGATCGGCTGAATCTAGCAGTGCTTCGCAACGGCGGGTCAACTTCACACCCTCCTCAAATGCAGCCACGCTCTCCTCAAGCGGCAACTGGCCGGATTCGAGTTTTTCGACCAGCGCATTCAAGCACTCCAAAGCCTGTTCAAAACCCGGATCGGGCGCCTCGCTACGGGAAGATGTTGATTCAGCCACATGTCACTCCAGGCTACCAGTTTCGGCCATTGTAGGGCATGAGCGGGCCGGGTCAATGTGGGTAC
>CAZDWG010000199.1:0-3123 GCA_964509005.1 uncultured Zetaproteobacteria bacterium | reverse complement strand
CCGCCCGCCATCTTCGCCTTCAGGATGCCGGTTCGGTAATGTTTTGCCGGAGACCCGTGCGAAAGACGAGGGTCGGGCATGCATCGGTTCACAACAGGCAAGCAACAGCGCCGCGCCGACATGCAACAAATGCATCCCCTCCTCTTGCAATAATGGATTCAACATGTCACATAACCAACGGGCATCTTCCTCACACCACGGGAATGAGCCTTCCGGCATTACGCGAACCTGATCCCGTCCAAGTTGGCCGGAATACGGCGAAGCCACCCAGCATTGTTTCGTATTCACCGGAATATGGTCATGCTTCCTCGCCAGCAATGCTGCGGGAGATACATCCGCAATCACCGCATACCATTCCAGTGGAATTTTATCCGAACATGAAAACCATTGTTGTTTATAGGTTCCCAATGCTCTGCGCCACGGAAACAATTCAGGATGGAGTGTCAGGGACCTCTCCGATTCGACAAGCGCATCACTGACAATCAGCATATCCACCCTGCCAGTAGCAGACAATTCAGCTATCCAGAACCTTCCGCACCGCATCCTCGGTGGCATCAATAGTCACCGGGCTCGGCACGCCATTCATGGCCGTATCCGGATCCTTCAACCCGTTACCGGTCAGCGTACATACGATTCTATCACCTGATTTGAAAGCTCCGGTTTTATTCAACTTGATGACACCGGCCACGGAGGCCGCCGATGCCGGTTCGCAGAATACCCCTTCGAGGCTGGCCAGCATGTCATAAGCTTTTAGAATTTCCTCATCCGTAACGGCTTCAATGCATCCACCGGACTCATCACGCGCGGCTTCCGCCTGTTTCCACGAGGCGGGCTTGCCGATACGGATCGCGGTTGCCACCGTTTCTGGATTCTCCACCGGCGCACCGTTGACAATGGGAGCTGCGCCCGCTGCCTGAAAACCAATCATCTTCGGCAGGTTCTTGCTGATTCTCCTTTCATGGTATTCCTTGTACCCCATCCAATAGGCTGTGATATTACCTGCATTGCCCACCGGAAGTGCGTGATAATCAGGCGCAAAACCCAGTTCATCGATAATCTCGAATGCCGCGGTCTTCTGCCCCTGGATACGATAGGGGTTGACTGAATTAACCAGCGAGATAGAACCATCGGCGGAAATCTTGCGCACCAGTTCCAGGGCATCATCAAAATTACCGCGAACCTGAATGACTTTGGCCCCGTAACGCATGCTCTGTGACAGCTTGCCCAGTGCAATCTTGCCGTCGGGAATCAGCACATAGGCTTCCATGCCGCAATTGGCCGCGTAAGCCGCAGCGGAAGCGGACGTATTGCCCGTCGAGGCGCATATGACCTTGCGTGAACCGGTATTATACGCCTGCGTTACCGCCATCGTCATACCACGGTCCTTGAACGAGCCGGTCGGGTTCAGACCCTCGAATTTAAGAAAAAGATTCAGTTCCGGATTGATGGCGTTGCGCAGATTCAACGACTCATGCAACGGCGTACTCCCCTCATAGAGGGTGATAACCACATCTTTCTCGGCGATGGGTAAAAACGCCCGATAACGGTTAATGATTCCTTCATAGCGCGGCATAGTTCTTATCCTTCCAGGTTATTATCATTGCTCAAGTTGTTCCTGATATGTTTGACTTCGTTATCAGGCCCCAAATATTTCTTTACGCAGAATCAATGTTTCTTCTTCAACAGCGGGAAGAGCGGTAATACGGCTGATGGCGGCCTGCAAATTTCCCTCACTGGTTTCATGGGTCAGCATGACCACGGGAACGGTATGTACAACGTTACGCTCCTTTTGCATCACGGCTTCCAGACTGATGCGGTGATCCGCCAGGATAGATGTGATCGAAGCGATCACGCCCGGCTCATCCTTGACCATCAAACGCAGATAATACTCGCACTGAACATCAGCCATGGGCAATGTTTTCAGTTCATGGCGATGCTCTTCTACAAATCCCATCGGCGGCGCCAGCATATCCACCCTGTCCGGCCCATCGTTTGAGAAGATGCGCGCAATATCCATGATGTCGGCGACGACAGCCGAAGCCGTTGGCCGCTCACCGGCCCCACGGCCAAAGTACATGGTATGTTCGACAAAATCACCGCTAAGCATCACCGCATTGTAGGAATCGGAAACCTGAGCAATCTGTGAATGCTTTGGCACCAGCGTCGGATGCACGCGCATCTCGACTTGTCTAACAACGCCATTCTCACCATGCGGTTTAGCGATGCCCAACAGTTTGATGCGATAACCCAATTCCGATGCCGCCTCGATATCCGCCGCCGTAATCTTGTTGATGCCTTCGGTGAATACCTGATCAAAGCGTATTTTCGAGCCAAATGCCATAGCCGCCAGAATGGCCAGTTTGTGCGCCGTATCAATACCTTCGACATCAAAGCCCGGATCAGCCTCGGCATAACCCAATGCTTGCGCCTCTTGAAGTACATCCGCGTAATCCGCACCTTCATTCTCCATCTTGGTCAGGATAAAATTGCAGGTGCCATTCAAAATACCATGCACCGATGCAATGGCATTGGCCGCAAGCCCCTCGCGTAACGCCTTCAGGCACGGAATACCGCCGCCAACAGCGGCCTCAAAGCCGATGGCCACACCCTTTTCCGCCGCCATGGAAAATAATTCTTCACCATGTTTAGCAATCAGCGCCTTATTGGCCGTTACCACATGTTTACCATGTTCCAGTGCTGCCGCCACAAAACTGCGCGCAGGTTCATAGCCGCCAATCAACTCCACCACCAGATCGACATCATCGGCACTCACCACATCTCCAGCATCATCACTTAGACGCACACTGGAGAAATCGAGTCCGCGATCACGTCCCTTATCCTTGTCGGCAGCCGCCACCAGGCGAACCTGTTTGCCCAATCGCCGTGCTATCAGTTCCCGCTGCTCAATCAGGATACGGGCGACACCCGTGCCAATCGTCCCTAATCCTAACAGACCAACTCTCAATTCACTCATATATTCTCCATAGTTATGGATACAATCGCGTGAAAAACATGAATGTATCCATTTGTATCCTTTACGTTCTCCGCAGCAGGGATATCCTAGTGTGGATTAACCACCAGCATTCAGGAAATTTCGGATTCCGCGCACGGCCTGCCGCGTTC
>CAZDWG010000198.1:0-3156 GCA_964509005.1 uncultured Zetaproteobacteria bacterium | reverse complement strand
CTGCACTGTCCATCGCCGCGCGCGACCTGAATGCACCTGAATATGCACGGGAGGCCAAAACGACGGCCCATTTTATCTTGAGCCATCTACGCAAGAAAGACGGGCGATTACTGCACCGTTTTCGTAAAGGAAAGGCGGGGGTGGAGGGCAATCTGGATGATTATGCCTTTCTGGTCTGGGGTCTGATTGAGTTATATGAAACTGATTTCGACACGCATGATCTGCAAACCGCGCTGGCATTGAATGCCTCCATGATTAAACACTTTAGCGCATCGAATGGCGGATTGTATTTCACCGCCGATGATGCGGAAGGTTTGTTGGTGCGGCCCATGGATGCTTATGATGGCGCCATGCCATCAGGGAATTCCGTAGCCATGATGAACCTTGTCCGGCTTGCCCGCATGACCGGTGATACGGCGCTGGAGCAGCGCGCCGCGAATATCGGTAAGGCATTTTCACAGGAAGCCAGCCGCTTGCCCTCGGCATTTACCTACATGATGTCGGCGCTATTGTTCGCCGAAGGCCGCAGCTACGAGGTGGTGCTGGCCGGAGACAGGGGTTCGGCGGGTGGCGAAGCTATGTTGCACGCCATTCGTAAGCGCTTCATTCCCAACAAGGTCGTGCTGTGGCAGGCCCCTCAATTGGCAAAACTGGCGCCTTATACCGCGCAACAAAAGGCGATTGGGGGTAAGGCAACTGCGTATATCTGTGAGAATTTTCAGTGTAATTTGCCTGTAACTGATCCTCGGAAAGCCCTTGAACTATTGCACAGCCACGACAATTGATGATTTCGCAAGACGCCATCCGCGGCCAACATCCTGTTTTACCTGCGCCGACGTTTGACATTCCCCGGTCTGCCACCCCTGTGGTTTCCGGGTTTGTCGGGATGATCATGCTGCGTAGCCCGATCCTCTTTTTTTAGCCCTTCGGCCATAGCTGCGGGCTGGGTAGGTTTGCCGATTTCCAGCATGGAAGGCTCAATGACCTTGAGTGGAATGGCGCGGCTGATATAGCCCTCAATATCCGGTAAACCGAAGCAAAACCGCTCACACGAGAATGATATGGCAACGCCTGTTGCTCCCGCACGGGCGGTACGCCCAATGCGATGAACATAATTCTCGGCATCCTCCGGCAGATCGTAATTAAAGATATGGGTGACCCCGTCAATATGCAGGCCGCGGCTGGCGACATCGGTAGCTACCAGCAAATGCAGCTTGCCGTTGGTAAAGTCTTCAAGGATGCGCATACGTTTCTTCTGACGCACGTCGCCGGAAAGAATACCCACCCTGAAACCATAGCGTGCCAGATTGCGGGCTACGCGTTCGCCGGTACGTTTCTCGTTAATGAAAATCATACCGCGTTCTACACTGGATTCGCGCAACAGGTGAACAAGCAGCGGAAATTTATCTTCCATGCTGGTGTGGTAGAGGGACTCCTCAATACCGGAGGCTATAATATCACCCTCCTCGGCGCGAATCTTCTCGGGTGAATTCATGTGTTCATACGCCAGTTCCAGTACGCGGTGCGACAACGTCGCGGAAAACATCAACGACTGACGTTCATCGTATTTAGGTAAACGTCGCAGCATAAAGCGCAAATCCCTGATAAATCCCAAGTCAAACATACGATCAGCTTCATCAATGACCAGTATTTCAGCTTTACTCAGCGAATAGGCGCGCTTTTTCAGATAATCAATCAATCGACCCGGCGTGCCGATAAGAATATCCACACCCTGCTCGAACGCCTTGAGCTGCTTCTCGTAATCCACACCGCCGTAAACGGGATGTAGTTTTAGCTGGGTGTATTTGGCCAGTTTCTTGGCATCATCATAAATCTGAATAACGAGTTCACGCGTGGGCGCAATAATGAGGGCGCGCGGATAATGTTGCGTACGACCCTGTTTTGGCGCACAGGTTAACAGGCGGTTGATGACCGTAATCAGAAACGCTGCCGTCTTGCCTGTTCCCGTGCGTCCCTGCCCGGCCACATCCTTCCCAGCCAGCGTCATGGGTAGGGCAACCTGTTGCACATCTGTTAATTCGGTAAAGCCAAGGTCGTTGACGGCCTTTTGTAGCGCTTCGGGTAGGTTGAGTTCATTAAATTGCATCAGGATGACGGAGTCTATGCCGTTTACGATTGCTCCGCAAAGGCTTGCGCATTAGTCTGTGCGGCTCAGTGCGGGCCCATGGCGCAATTGGTTAGCGCTACCGGCTCATAACCGGTTGGTTCCAGGTTCGAGTCCTGGTGGGCCCACCAATTTACGCCTCCGCTTCAATGCCTTCATGAATCGCCGCGATGACTTGCGTCTGCCTGTGCGTGCGTTCACGCACAGGCAGGCAAGGCGCGGCAGTATTTGTGAAGGGTCCAGGCGTGCGTCCTGTCCCATAGAAAGGCACAGCATCAGCAAGTGCTGGCGTGATGTGCGGCGAGGCGGCGACTGCGCGCGGTAAAATAACTGAATCCACGGCACAGTCAGGGCACACCGGATGACTTGATGAATGCGAAGGGTGGATCGCAAACCATTGAAAAATATGGTGGCCAGGGACAGAATCGAACTGTCGACACGAGGATTTTCAGTCCTCTGCTCTACCGACTGAGCTACCTGGCCGTACATGATATTCGCGAGGGGCCGGATTATTCTGTCAACGGTTGCCGGATGCAAGCAGTTTTATGTTTGCTTGCAAAAAAAAATGAAGAATCACGTCATGCAACAGCAAGTGCATGACTCAATTCACTTGCACGGGGAGACTAAAATTTAACGCGATAGTGCGTATCCATCCAGCATTTTGGCAGCGCTTCGCCCGAAGGGAATTCAAGGTTTGCCTTTTCTACATCGGTGGGTTCACCGACCTCTTCACCAGCCTGATAACACACTTTCATAGTGTTTGATGCCGGATTGAACATTTCCCTTGGGTCCAGCACCTCAACCAGGTCGCCACTCTGCGTATCTCTTAAAAACATATGCGCTCCTCTGTTTGTACGCCTTCCTGCTGTAGTTTAGGGCAAGAAGACCATAAATGCCAGACTGGGGAGCCTCTTGCAAAACTCATGAGCGGTGATCGGCTTCCCCACTTTGGCCCATTTCCGAGCTGGAATTTCACTCCATGGAACCACCATGCACCTCATTCCATCCCGGAAATGGACTCAAAGTGGGAT
>CAZDWG010000197.1:0-3159 GCA_964509005.1 uncultured Zetaproteobacteria bacterium | reverse complement strand
ATCGCGTGAAAATGGCAGGAAACATGAGGGAAAACGGCGGTGACAACGAGGTAAAACAGGGATCAGCCAGGCGAGATACAGGTTCTTTCCCTGAAAAGGGCATCCTGATCTCGATGAATCTTCTATAGAGGTGGCATAACCGACATTTCGATCCTGACCGGGCTCGTGCAACTACAGGATAAGATCGCGGCTGCGCGCGATCTATCCTTATTCGATAGACCGCTGGCCTGTAAACGCATTCTTCAGTTCAACGGTAGCAATCGGCAAGCCATTGAGCGAGAGCAGCATATCGATGGAATTACGATTGCTCAGATCATAATAGACCTGCCTCATCACGGTTAATCTGTTCTGGCTGTATAGCTTCTCAGTTTCAGGGTTGAGTGAACTAGCAGGGCGAAAATATGCCAGCTTAATGGTTTGCCCACGATCTCTTACGCCATTACGCACCACATCCAGCAATCCACGTGCATCGCACTCTTTGGCAATACGCCTGACCACCATATCATCGACGCTTGCACCATAACTGGCTGACAGCCTGTCCCAGATATCTGCCTGAGTTTCCTTGATGAAGGCCAGCAGCGTTTCCCTATCCAGAGCAAGCTTTGCATCGAACTGACTATGATCGGCTTTGAAGTATCCAGCCTTATCAAGCAGCCAGGCTTCGATGGCGGCTTCAAAATCCTGCTCGCTGGTGGCTGGCATATTTATTAGGCAACCATCACAGGATTAGTCCAACCCTTGTGGGTCAATACATTCGCTGCAAGGTTAATCTGTCTTTGTGTGAACTGTTTTTTGCGTGAACTCCATGCATAGGTATACCTGATCACTGCATCAATAGAAGTTGCATTTTCACGCGTTATTACCCAATGAACCGTTGCCAGCAACTCCAGCCCGAAGGGGGATTCAAAACCTTCCACCAGCTTATTCACCCGCTGAAAGCGTTCACGGGTTTCTGCATGTGCAGATAAAAACGCCGACGCCTCATCGACCGCACCCGGCACAAGCTCCAGAGGCTTTTGGGGGGCATCGCCACCATCGGCATAGCCTGAAATCATGTGCCCTTCGATGGCATTCAGGACGTGACGCAGATTCTTCGCATAGGGGCCATAAGGGGCTTTTTCATACTGAAGCCGCAAAGGCTCACCAGCCTCTTGCATAAAGTACATCAGTTTATGCACTTCCAGCAGGCTAACGAATGGATCCAGCAGACCCCGCAGATAACGGTCAATCAACTCCACCAGTGCCGCCCGGCCTGTTGTCATCTTCGGCACGTCGCGGTTACGCACCATCTTGCTTGCAACCGGTGCGCCTTTCGGTTCAAAAACAATAACGCGAACATTCTGCCTATCCGCAAATGTCTGCTCTATACGGGAACGCACATCAGACCATGCCAAACCACCCAGACCACTGCCCAATGGCGGCAGGGCGATGGAATGAATCTCTTTTTCCTGTATGACGCGCAGTAAATCTTCCAGCCCTGCATCAACATCTTCCATACGGCTCTTGCCGCGCCAGTGACGCTTGGTGGGAAAGTTGATGATGTAGCGTGGATTGATTAAGCCCTCCAGATCATAAACAAACATTCGTCCGGGCTTAACTTCTTCTCGTTTGCAAGCAGCCGCATAGACCTTGAAATTTTCCGGCCATGCTTTTTTGAACTGCAAGGCAATACCCCGCCCCATCACGCCGACGCAATTCACAGTATTGACAATCGCCTCGGCATCTTCTGTCAGCAAATCACCTGTCTTGTATTCGATCATTCTCTCTTCCTCCTCAGTAGTACCAGTCAGGTTTGACTTCGATTACCGGCGTATGCGCAGCCCCGCTCAAGGTATGCATTACCTGAGTATAAACCCTTGCATTGATAACACCTATGCGTTCAACCAACGGCCATGGAACGTGGTGTTCCAGCAAAAACTCCGCCTGCTTGCCTTCCTTACAACCTTGCCAATCTCTTGCTTGCACCGCATTCCAATCAACCTCATTCAGTTTTGTCAGATCGCTTCGATCTTCAAAAAAACATGAACCCGCATTGGATAAGGTAAAAGCCCAGCGTTGCCCATTGGACGTTGCCCAATCCACCACTGCTTGCAAGTCGACTTCAAGATGAAGAATAGGCATCTGCCCACCCCGGTAGTCCAACTCAGGATGATTACCCCGTGATATCAGATACAACATGATCGAACGTGGGCAAAAGTAAAAAGGCACGCAATCACCCACATGCAAGCCGGGATGGCTGGCAAGCGGTAAGGTCAAGCGCCGCTGTTTGATGGTATTCATGCCAATGGATGTGCCCGCTGGCGCACGTCGGATCACTTCTCTGTCACACCACAAATTGCCATCGGCAATAATGGACGCCAGCCGGTCAGCATGAACAATATGGTAGATTTTCGGCTTTTTCGGCACCATCAACTACACCGCTACCCGATCACTTGCGGGCTGATCTGTTTTTGGTGCTAGCTGACCATTGCCCACGAAACCTCTGACGTCGATCTTGCCGGTGACAGCGGCGGAGATTAGGGCGGCGCGACGTTCTTTCATTAGGTCAATCGCAAATTCAGCCTTTTCCATAAGATCGTTCAACTTTTCCAACTTTCTGGAAATGAAATCTATTATTGCTTGTTGCTCATCAAGCGGGGGCAATGCCAATCTAAAGCCAATGACAGCACCTTTGGTTATGTTGTTCGCCATGCCTTCTGCCCCACTTATGGCTCGCTCAACATAGCCTCTCATGTAGGAGGATTGCATCAAACAGCTGAAAAAAATCCTGTTTACATGGGAATCCAAGTGCAACCTGAAAATTTTGTCAGACAAAAGTATTTTGGGCCTCGTGTCATGCACATATGCGACTGAACCAATAAGGCTAATGGAGCCGCTGGCTCGGGACATAAGAACATCTCCCTTTTTTACTTCATGCTGTGGAAAGGGATCAATACTGTCTGGCAGTGTTTTGTTTGCCTCGCTGTTATAGATACCTTTGTTTACGCAACTGGTTTTTAGAACGCCCCATTCATGAAGTTCGGCTACTTTATTGTCACATTCTGGACTTTTTCCTTGCTCCATTATTGGTAAAATTCGCCGAACTTGCATTGGAATCCAATGCTCCGGCACCTTGCCCAACCATTCCACACCACTATCTTTCATTTTCACATCAGGATT
>CAZDWG010000196.1:0-3167 GCA_964509005.1 uncultured Zetaproteobacteria bacterium | reverse complement strand
GATCCAGGTACTATCAGATCACCAAAGGGAATGGCTGTAACGCCCGCGCCCAGGGGCAGATGCCTCCCTCTTTCCAAAGGTTTGTGCATATTTGCATTTGAAATGCAAATATGCATGTCATTGTACCGAAGGAAAGTGATCTGGCAGTTGCGGAGGCAGAAGCTTAAACCTTGATCGGGCAAACTCCAGCTTCAACATGGGCAGAAATGAACATTCGATCCAGCCATGCATGGTTTTCCAGTCATTGGTGGAAATAGGGTCGAAACCATGCGCAAGGATTGAATAATTACGTATCTTCACAATATTCAGAAATTGTTTTCTCTGCCCGGAAAAAAACTTGCCGGCGGGTGAATCCGGTTGCAGGGCTTGCAGCAAATCCCATGCGGAAAACAATCCAATCTGATATTTCCCATCGGCATTACACGACAAAGTCATAGCCTCCGGCACCTGATCTTTCTTGATATCAGACGTGTCAATTTCACAATAACTTCGCAGCAACCACTGCGCAGTCCATTCCCACATGCGATAACTCACAGCGACCGCCTCATCATGATTCCCCTGTTTGCTTCGCCTCTCTGCATTAAGCCAGAGGTCATAGATGAGGGCTGGTTCATGATTAGGCGCTTTCGGATTCGCCAGACTACTTGCAGCACCAATATATTGACCATCTTTGCCCAGGGTAGTCTGATATTCTCGCAGCAGCTCATGCGCACCTTTGTGATCAAACCGATGCCAGGCCGCAAAGGCAGCGCTCAAATCCCGAGCGCGCAGCAATGCGCCTCGCAATGTTGCCTGTTCAGGCATCGGGATGCGCTGCAGGCCATCGCTTGCCTGCGCATAAGCATAACGTTGCCAGAAACGCAGGCACTCGCCGATCCGCTTTCTGAGCCGAATCCCTTCCACCGATGCCCATATGCCTGATTCGGAACCATCGCGCACCCGAATCAGGTCTGATCTACGCCCCGTCACCAGATGCAGTTGAACACGATCATGCTCAATGGCGGCCATGGCCAACGCCGCCGTCATGGTTTTGGTGCCCCCTGTATAGTCCGCAATCAGAGAAGCGGAGGGCGAACCTTTTAGCAAGGCATCAATCCTGTGATTGATGCGATCAAAGCAGACATTAAGCTCATCAGCAGGCACGCGCAGGATTTCATACTGCCCGGAAAAACTCGCTTGCGTCGGAATATTGGGCAGGGTGGGAGCTGCATCATCCCACTTCGCTTTAATGCATTTACCCTTGCCTTCGATCTGGATGTAGGAGCCTTTGGCCCCTGTGGCCGAATTATCTTCCGAGCAGACAAACACCACATGCACAGGCTTCAGTTCATTCAGCAACTGAACAATCGGCTGATGCGAACCGCCTATCGTGCAAATCAGCATGTTTCCGCTCATTGTTATCCTCTGTTGGATTTCACCCGTTCTTTTCACTGCTCCAGTCTCTTTTTTGCACATAGTCTTCAAGCGTATTCAGCGTATTGAACAGCACCTGCGCATCATCCCGAACCTGCTGCAACAATGCGCACAGGGCATCACTTTCCTGCCAGTATTCATGCGTAATGCTGTTGCGCAGTTCACGCATATTTTTCCACTTCTCCACAGAAGAAAGGATGCGATATTTCTCCATCAACAGCAGCAGATCCAGCATATTCTCTGCTTTGTTATTCTCCAACTCAAGCAGCGCCAGCGTGCGAAAGGCGGGGGGAAAGCTATCCTGCAGGCGTGCGAATCGAGCCGTCATCGCCTCACAACACTCCAGCATTTCAGGCGATTCAATCTGGATGGGAGAGACAGCCCGATTTCTGCTATATTGCAGATGTTCCACCTGTTTACCCAGTACGAGCAACTGCTGCTGCAATAACGATTGTAAATGCTCATTCATAATAGAACCCCTGTTTCAATGGCAATATGGTGCATGGGCTGCAATGGCTTGCCCTGCCGATGCAGCAGCAGATCAATCTTTTGTTCACCGAGCCGCTGCTGCAACACTACAGCCAGCCTGATTTTGCGCCGGAACCAGTCGGAGGTGTCATCCACTTCCAGATAAAGATCAATATCACCGCCGCGCTTGTCATTATCCACACGCGAGCCAAACAGATAAACGCGGGCGCTCTCGCCAAATATTTCACGTACCGCCTCGCGGATATGCTGCTGCTGGGCAGGAGTTAAGCGCACTGTTTAACCCCCCTTTGCGGATAATGCTTTTGCAATGTTTTTTTGGCGCTCCTTGAATTTCAGTTTGTGTTTTTTACCTGCAACCGCATCCGGATTGGCCATGATGCCTCTGTATTTTTTCTCCATCCAGTCGCATAAATACACATAAACTTCCGGTTCAATCGTTGCATGCTCTTGCAGGTATTTCTCCAGAGCAGCAAGGAAGGGTTCATTGTTACTCCAGTCCGCTTCAGAAAGCCTCAACAACTCCATTTCACGTTGACCTGGAGACATTGATTCAAGACGAGCTGTCTGTTTGGCTTGTTCTTTAGCCACTTCCGCTTGCTTCCGAGTTGTTTCGCGCAACCTGTCCGCTTCTTCCCGTGCCTTCTCATCCGGCATCATCGCGCCGTAACCCACCGCAGTTTTTGCGCCAAATCCCAACCACTCAAAAGCATGCTCAAAACATTGTTGCAGCATGAGCTGCCAATCAAGAATACCTGTCGGTCGGATCATTTGAACATGGAAGGCAAATCGAGCCTCCGGCGCAACCGTTAAGAACACAATGGGGTTGGGCTGGCCGGAATCATGGGGAGTGCTCTTTCCCTGATAATAATCGCTAAAGTGCGGGGTCATGATATCCAGCGCGAGCTGCCCCTGTGGGTAGACATCCCAGAAGTTCAATGCGCCCTGGCTACCCTCTGCGGCGCTGCTGCCAAATAGTTCATCCACCACAGCAACATCACACTCCAGTTCCTCCGCCGCGCGGCGCAGCACGCCTTTCACTGATGAACCGGGAAGATAAGGAAGGCCATACGGATTTAAAAAGGCAAAGCCGTTTTCCAATGGATGTTCATAGCCCATGCCGGTGACAAACGGAGATGTGGAAACAGCATATTCAGAGTGCACGATAATATCCGAATCCAAAGCCTGTGCTTGCTGTCGAGCGGCCAATGATGCCATCCGTTTCTGATCATCGGGATGCAATGACAACACTTTGCCTGCCGCATCGG
>CAZDWG010000195.1:0-3169 GCA_964509005.1 uncultured Zetaproteobacteria bacterium | reverse complement strand
TTGACCTCCATTCACCGTTTCCACGCGGATCTCGGTATTGGTGTAGATGCATATATTCGCCGCGATACTCATCGCTTCGCGCACAATTTCCTCTGCTGTCATTTGTGTGTGCTGAGATAAGGCAATGGCTGCCGCTCTGGCATAGGCGCCACCGGAGCCAATGGCAGTCACGGCGCCATCCGGTTCGAGTACGTCGCCATTGCCTGAAATCATTAACATGCGCTTGGTGTCGGCGACAATCATCATGGCTTCGAGTTTGCGTAAATAACGATCGGTACGCCAATCCTTGGCCAACGCGACCGCTGCCCGCGTGAGGCTGCCGCCATGCTCATCCAGTTTGGCCTCGAAACGCTCGAACAGATTCATGGCATCGGCCGTGGAACCGGCGAATCCGGTTAGAATGGCGCCATCGCGTATGGTGCGCACCTTGCGCGCGCCATGTTTGATGACGGTATCGCCCAGCGTTACCTGACCATCGCCCGCGATGGCTATTTGCCCGTTTTTACTAACGCAGCAAATGGTTGTCCCACGCATATCCGGCATATTCCAGTACCTTCCTGTCATTAATTTCGCCCGCAATCTTATCCACTCGTGGGCGTTTGGCTACCCCTGCCCATTACCCACAAATCGTGCCACAGCGAGTCATCCGGTGGTCATACGCAAGGCGCGCTCCTGAAGCCATGATTGACGAATCGAGTATCACAGCCTATGTTCCGCCGCCTTCCGCAAAAGGATATGGATTGTCGGAAGGATTTTACATGACGGGGCGTAGCGCAGCCTGGTAGCGCATCTGCTTTGGGAGTAGAGGGTCGGAGGTTCGAATCCTCTCGCCCCGACCATGTTTTACGTGATCTTTGCGCGGGATTTTTGGCTAGTGTCGTACGAGCCAAACCAGGAGCCAGCCAACGGCGACTGCCGCAATTCCCATGGCGCGCAGCACAGCGAGCGGCACATGGGGCAGCTTCCGCATCATGTCGATCATTTTCCCCGGAAACAGGGCGTAAGCCGCACCTTCCAGTACCAGCACCAGCCCCAATGCTGCCCATAAATCATTCATGCCAGGTGGCTCCAGGATACCCTATTCAGGCAACGAGCCTGACTTCCGCCCCTGTTTATTTCCCGGAATGGTTAAAAAAGCGGAAAAACTCCGAGTCAGGCGTGATGACCATTTTTGTTCCTTTGCCGATAGACTTGCGATAGGCCTCTAGCGAACGTGTAAAGGCATAGAATTTCGGATCTTTGCCATACGCCTGTGCATAGATACGGGTGATTCTGGCTTCGGCCTTGCCGCGGATGATCTCGCTCTCCTTGTATGCCGCGGCTAACAGAATTTTGCGTTGCTTGTCTGCCTGGGCGCGAATCTCCTTGGCTGATTCCGCACCCTCCGAACGGTATTGCGTGGCAATACGCTGGCGCTCGGCTCTCATCCGCTTGAACACGGCATCGCTGTTTTCCGGGGGCAAGTCGGCACGCTTGATACGTACGTCCACAACGCGAATCCCCAGATCCCGAACGCCGGTATTCGTCTGAGTGGTGATCTCGCGCATCAATTTGACGCGCAGCGTGGCATTAACTCCGCCGGATACAATTTGAATCAGCGTGTGGCGGCCCAGCACATTGCGAAGCTGACTGCGAACTACATCCTCCATGCGCGCGGCCACGCCATTTTCATTGCGCGCCACCTGATATACCTTCAGGGGATTCACGATCTTCCAGCGCGTATACGCATCCACCAGAATCGTTTTCTTATCCTTGGTAATCACCTCATTGGGCGGCGCATCCAGCACCAGCAGGCGGCGGTCAAAGCGCGTAACCGATTCCCACGGCAGCTTAAAATGCAAGCCAGCCACCTTGACGACACGCTTGGGATTACCGAATTGCAAGACCAGCGCTTCATGGCGCTGGTCTACCGTATAGGCGGTCATGCTCAGTACGAGAACGGCGGCGGCAGCCAGGATCAGTCCAAGGGTTTGTTTCGCACTCATTGCTTCACCTCCACCTTGCCGCGCATGCTGTTCAGCGGCAGATAAGGCAATAGCCGCTTCGCTACGGATTTGTCTATAATAATCTTATCCACCCTGGAAAGGATGTCCTGCATGGCCGTAAGGTACATCCGCTTCCGCGTGACGTCCGGGGCGCTGCGATAGGCCTTTAGCAGACTTACGAAATGCTGGGATTGACCCTCCGCCCGATCCGTTGCCGCTGTCGCATAAGCCTGTGCGTCCAGCACGGTCTTCGCGGCCTCGCCTCGCGCCTTCGGGAGGATGTCGTTGGCATAAGCCTCGGCGATATTCTTTTCTCTGGCCCGATCCTCACGCGCGCTGGCCACATCCTTGAACGCCTTGATGACCCGCTCCGGCGGTTGCACATTCTGAAGCTTCGCGGTGAGAATTAGAATCCCCGCCTTGTAGCTATTCAAAATAGACTGGATCAGTTGTTCCACTTCCACTTCCACTTCTGCTTTCTTGTTCGTCAGCACAGCATCCACCATGGTGCGACCAATCACCTCGCGCATGGCGGATTCCGCCGCATCACGAACCGCCGTAGCCGGATGTGCTACATTGAAGACGTAATTGGCTATGTCCTTGACCCTGTACTGCACGATGAACGAGACATCCACGATGTTCTCGTCCTTGGTCAGCATCAGAGCTTCCTGAGGAATATAGCGGATTCGTCCACCTGGAAGCGAACGAAAACCGACCTCCAGCCGTTTTACGCGGGTTACGGGTATCAGTTCCGCCGTTTCAATGGGGTAAGGCAAATGCCAGTTCAATCCTGGCCCTTCGGTGGTCACGAACTTGCCAAAGCGTAACACGACGGCTTCTTCGTCCGCCGCCACCATATAAATGCCCGATGCCACCCATAACAGCAGCGCAATCGTCAACACGCCCATCACGACACCCTTGCCCGGCCCCGTCATTCCGCCGCCACCGCTACCACCGCCTCCAAACATACCGGAGAAGCGCTGTTGCAAACGGCGAATCACTTCATCCAGATCGGGGGGTTGTTGGCCGGGTTTGCTTCCCCACGGATTGTTCTGCTTATTCTGATCATTCCAGGGCATTCAATACCTCCAAATGCAATGTGTTTACTTATGGCTGGATACGCAAGCCGCGGAGTGTATCACCGCAAGACCGGTATGCACGCACTAATAACGGCTTCGTGGAAG
>CAZDWG010000194.1:0-3175 GCA_964509005.1 uncultured Zetaproteobacteria bacterium | reverse complement strand
ACCTGGACTATTCACAAATACTCGATCGGGAGCTTGTCCCGGTGTCGGGAAAATGACTTAAAATGGAGAAAAACAATGATGTTGATAGCTAAACGCCTTCGGTTAAAGCCGGGAACCTGGTTTATGCCTGTATTTACACTCATGCTGGCAGGGGTATTAAGTGCTTGTAGTACCACCAACGGGACCGGCTTTTTCAGCTTTGGCAGCGAAAGCAAAACGGAGGCCCATACCACGGCGACTTCACAAACCCAGGCCTCGGATATGGCCGTGCAGGTCAAGGTCACGGGTTCGGTGCAGGATGTGATAGCCAAGCTTAAGAACATGGTTCATAAAAACGGTATGATGGTGATGGGTGAACTTCATCAGGGAAGGGTGATGTCCATGGTAGGCCTTAATATTGAATCCGAAAGTATTTTTATAGGTAGTGCCGCGGCGGGTAAGAAGCTCTTTTCGGCCAATGCCGGCGCGGGCATCGCAGTCCCCGTCCGTATCAATGTCTACAAGGATGCGAGCGGCTCAACCATGGTGGCGTATGTGCCACCGTCACGCATTCTCTCCACGTATCATAACCCCATGATCAATAAAGTGGCTGGCATGATGGATGGCAAACTGAAGATGATGACCGGTATGCTGAGCGGAATGGGCGGAATGGACGGGATGGGCGGAATGTAAAACCCGGCAGAAGTCATCCGGAACGGAATAAAGGCCGCCGAATTCTCCATTCAGCGGCCTTTATTCCAGGATGTATGTCGCATTCAGCCCGTGGTGGAGCATCCCAAGAAACGCGGATCTGGGTATTTCCCTTGCGCCCATCGCTGACAGGTGATCGGTGTGAAACTGGCAGTCAATAAACTTCCATTCTCGCCTTTCGGCCATTTCGACCAGGTAGGCAAGCGCCATCTTGGAGGCATCGGTTCGCCTGTGGAACATGGATTCGGCAAAGAATACCTGGTTGATGCTCACCCCATATAATCCACCTGCGAGCACATCATCTTCCCACACCTCAATGGAACGGGCGTATCCCAATTCAAACAGGCGCGTGTAGGCAGCAATCATCTCCGGCGTAATCCACGTCCCCTCCCGCCTGTCGGCGCAAGCGGATATTACATCAGTAAATGCCTGGTTTTCGCTGATTCGGAAATGTGGCTGCCGCATACGCCGGGCGAGTCTGCGCGAACGGTAAAAGGTATCGGGGAACAGCACCATACGAGGATCAGGACTCCACCAGAGGATAGGCCCGCCCGCCTCGTACCATGGGAAGATTCCCTTCCTGTATGCGGCAATCAGTGTCTCAGGCATAAGATCACCTCCCGCAGCCAGCAAGCCATGAGCATCGGCGCCCCCGGGGTCGGGAAATTCAATCATATTTTCAAGGCTTGCAATCTACGAACTGCATATCAAGCATCCATCGTATGATTCATATTAAATCGCCCGAAGAAATCGAACGAATGCGCCCGGCATCTCACCATGCCGCAGACACACTGGTCATGATCGAGCCACATATCCGGCCCGGCATCTCCACCGATGATATCAATGACCTGGTGCATGAATTCTCGGTCAGGGCAGGTGCTATCCCGGCACCGCTAAATTACCACGGCTTCCCCAAATCGGTTTGTACCTCAGTCAATCATGTCGTTTGTCACGGCATCCCCGGTAACAAGAAGCTGAAAGAGGGAGACATCATCAATGTCGATGTCACCAGCATCATTGATGGTTGGCATGGCGACACCAGCAAAACTTTTTACGTTGGCAAACCAACGGTTAAGGGAAAAAAGGTAACCGAAATTTCCAGGAAAGCACTGGAGATCGGTATTTCCGCCGTTCGTCCCGGTGCGACATTGGGTGATATCGGCCACGCCATCCAGGGCTACGTAGAATCCGAAAAATGTTCTGTTGTACGCGAATATTGCGGACATGGCATCGGTCGCAATTTTCATGAAGATCCGCAAGTGCTGCACTACGGACAGGCGAAAACGGGTATTGTCATCGGACCTGGCATGGTTTTTACCATTGAACCGATGGTGAATCTGGGTAAAGCAGGGGTGAAGGTATTGCATGACGGCTGGACCGTGGTGACACGCGACAAATCACTCTCCGCTCAATTTGAACACACGATTGCGATCACTGAAACCGGTGTGGAAATCCTTACCCTTCCTAGGAGCCTCTTGCAAAACTCGTGAGCGGCGACCGGCTTCCCCACTTTGGCCCATTTCCGTGCTAAAATCTCGGTCCATGGAACCACCATGCACCTCATTCCATCCCGAAAATGGACTCAAAGTGGGATTGCCACCCATCCACCCAGAGTTTTGCAAGAGGCTCCTATGTAACACCATTTCAACCCGCGCGACCTATAAACCATGTATAACCTAGATCCTGTATTGCGCTACCACTGCCTGATGTGGATGCGCGTGATAGTTGCACCCGTAGTACTTCTATGGCTGACGGGATTCACGCTCCAGCCATCATTAATCCCGCAAAGCGATATTCTTCCCGGTGGTCCGCCCAAGGATGGCATCCCCGCCCTGACCTTCCCCAAGGTGGAACCCGGCGCTCTCGGTAATACATGGCTGAAGGCTAGTGATCGCATACTGGGTGTGGTGGTCAATGGCCATGCGCGCGCCTATCCCGTTCGTATTCTCAACTGGCATGAAATCGTCAATGACCGCATCGGAAAGAAGCGTTTTGTGGTGACCTACTGCCCCCTGTGCGGCAGCGGTCTGGCTTTTGATACCAGAGATCAGTTCGGCGTCTCCGGTTTGCTTTACCAGTCAGATGTGCTGCTCTACGACAAAAAAACGGAAACGCTGTGGTCGCAACTGATGATGCAGGCTGTAGCCGGGCCTCGCATGGGGGAGCCACTCAAATCCATGCCGCTGACCCATACCACATGGCGAGCATGGTACAAAAAACACCCGCAAACAACCGTGCTCTCCCGTCATACCGGTTACCACCGTGACTACAATCGAAACCCGTATGCGGGCTATGGTCAAAGTCGCATGCTATATTTTCCGGTAAATAACAATGATAATCGTCTGCATCCGAAGGCATGGGTGATCGGACTGGAACTGGACGGTGCGTCCAGAGCATGGGACATATCCGCAATCAGACAGGCAGGTGAAGTCCGTGAGACATGGAATCACCATCAGTTGATCATCCGCGACAGGGAAGGCATCGT
>CAZDWG010000193.1:0-3212 GCA_964509005.1 uncultured Zetaproteobacteria bacterium | reverse complement strand
TACGGGGATCACGACAGCAAGCCATTGTTTAGCCTGAAGCAGCCTCGTCCACATACCATTCGCACTGGTCCAGGTGCGCTGCGGGTAGGCGTTCGCCTTGCCGGATACGTAGCCATGCACCTCTCTTCCCCTCTCCTGCCACCATCACGATGCGTTTCATGGCCCGATTCAACACTGAATAGCCCATCGAAACGCGCTCGGGAGGCAGTTTCGGCGCAAAAAATACGGGTACAGCTAAACGCCTGTCAGCAAGTGCCAGATTCCCGGGGAACAGGCTCGCCGTGTGCCCATCCTCGCCCAACCCGAGCAATACCAAATCCATTGCGGGGGCATCGGCCAACAAAGCCGCATAAGCGTCAGCCGCACCTTCCGGGCCCAGTTCAGCCTGTATGCGATGAACCTGCGCGGAAGGAACAGACACATGCGACAGCAAAGCCGCATCGGCCATCACATCATTGCGTTCCGCATCACCCATGGGAAGACAGCGCTCATCCCCGAACCAGACATGCACGCGGCTCCAATCTAATTCAGCATGGCGCAATAATTCATAGCATGTCTTCGGCGTATTACCCCCGGCCAGTACCCAGTGGAATACCCCCCGCTCCGCTATCGCTTGTTCACAACCGAGGATTACCTGCCGGGCGGTCTCCGCCGCCAGCGCACCCGCATCAGGAAAAACGTGAATATGCATATTCAATATTGCCCCACATGATTCATAAATGCCGCCAATCGCCCTCGCAACCTTCCATGAGCGCATCCATCCCAGGTACGTCAAAACTACCTGCTGGATAGGTGCTAATGCTTTTCTCTGCCGCCCATGCCTCCATGATCGGCTCCACTACGCGCCAGCACTCTTCCACGCCATCGGCACGGGTAAACAGACCCGCCTCGCCAATCAGCACATCATGCAACAGCGTTTCATAGGCGTCCGGCATGCTCGAACCCGCCATGGCATAAGGCGCGTCCAACTGAATGCCACGCAAATCCATCGACAGCCCCGGCTGCTTGGCAGTCATGGATAAAGACATCCCTTCATCAGGCTGGATACGGAAAATAAGTTCATTATTTTGAACGGTTACATCATCGAGTTCAAACAGCGTTTGCGGTGGCGATTTGAAACGGATACATATCTCTGACACGCGCGCTGGCAAGCGCTTACCCGTGCGCAGCAGGAACGGGACACCTTGCCAACGCCAGTTGTCGATATACAGCTTCACGGCGGCAAAGGTTTCCGTAACCGAATCATCGGCAACGCCCTGCTCTCCCCTGTAAGCAGGCACCGATTCTCCCTGAACCGTCCCCCCTTCATATTGAGCCCGCACTGCATGCCTGGCGACATCCTCCGGACTCATGCGGCGTATGGCGCGCATCACCTTGACCTTCTCATTGCGCACATCGTCGGCAGCCAGTGACAATGGCGGCTCCATGGCCACAATACTCATCACCTGAATCAAATGACTCTGGATCATATCTCTGAGCGCACCGGCATTCTCGTAATAACCGGCCCGATACTCGATGCCCAGAGATTCAGCCACGGAAATTTGTACATGATCGATGTAATTACGGTTCCACAGCGGCTCCAACACCGAATTCGCGAAACGGAAAACCATCAGGTTCTGCACTGCTTCCTTACCCAGGTAGTGGTCAATGCGGTAAATCTGCGCCTCATCAAAGTGTGCCTGCAAACTTTGGTTCAGCACCTCGGCGCTGGACAAATCCATACCGAACGGCTTTTCAATTACAACCCGGCGGAATCCATCGCGTTCATCCGCCAGGCCTGCTTCACACAAATTCTTCGCCACGACCTCATACCATGAAGGCGGAATGGCCAGATAGAACAGCGCATTTTTTCTGCCATGAACCTCACGCAAGGTCTTGGCCAACTGTTGATACAATTCAGGTTCACCCAGATCGCCCACGACCACGTCCAGCTTATCACTGATACGCATCCATGAGCGAGGGTTGAGGACGGCATCCGGGAAGAACTGAAGGAGCGCATCATGCACATAATTTTTCCATGTTGACTGCGAGAATTTCTCTCTCACCGCACCGATAATGCGTGACTGTGGTCCGAGTAAATTCCAGCGATGCATATGCGCCAAGGCGGGGAGGAGCTTGCGTTTGGTCAAATCTCCGGTAGCGCCAAAAATGACAATATTGGCCGCTTCCGGTTGCCTGCTGCCTATGACTGATGCAAATTTCTCACTCATGGTCTGCGGCCTTGATGGCATGACCGCCGAAACCGGCGCGCATGGCATTGACGATTTTGCCCGCAAAGGCATCCGTTTCGCGGCTGCGGAACCGCATCTGCAAGGCCAGGGTTAGCACAGGTGCCGGAATACCCATATCAATCGACTCGTTCACCGTCCATCGTCCTTCACCCGAATCATCCATCCAGTCGGACAATGCGGATAAATCGCCATCCTGTTCCAACGCATCGCCAGCCAGGTCCAACAACCACGAACTGACCACCGACCCATGCTGCCAGACACGCGAAATCTGATGCATATCCAGATCGAACTCATCCTTGGCCTTCATCAATTCAAAGCCTTCGGCAAAGGCCTGCATCATGCCGTACTCAATACCATTATGAACCATCTTGACGAAGTGGCCGGCGCCGACCGGACCAACATGGCCCCAGCCCTTGCCGTCATTCGATGCCAGCGTGGTCAGCCCCGGCGCAATCAATGCAATGGCTTCATTGGAACCGCCGATCATCAGCGAATAGCCGTTTTTCAACCCCCATACACCGCCCGACGTGCCGCAATCGGCAAACAGGATATCTTTTTTCGCCAGTTCCCGCCCCCGCCGCTGTCCTTCCTTATAATTAGAATTGCCACCATCAATAATCAGATCACCAGCCTCAACGCCTGCCAGCAGAAGGTTTTCAATGGTAGAATCCACAAACTGGTATGGGACCATCACCCAAATTACACGCGGCGCAGCGAGTTGTTTTACAACTTCGGCCAGGTCAGAAGCTGTTGTGACCGTATTCAGTTCCGTCTCCAGCACCTTCCCCGGTGCGGCATCCACATCGTAGACCACCACACTGTGTCCATCCTGAGCCAGGCGCCTCACCATATTGCCGCCCATACGGCCTAAACCGATCATTGCCAATTGCATCGCTGTCTCTCCATGTGTTTATCAGAATTGCATCCCGTTGGATGGGAGTGCATGCTAGCAGCCGCTTAATAATTGAACAGCCACCTTCG
>CAZDWG010000192.1:0-3218 GCA_964509005.1 uncultured Zetaproteobacteria bacterium | reverse complement strand
TTCGCCATGAAACCTTTGTTGGGCTTCTCTCACTTGTTCAGTGAGTTAAGATCGGCAGACTGCTAGGGCAAGGTAATAAATGGATACACTGTCCCCGATTTTCCGATTTCTATTACGGCGGCGATGACGGTTTTGAGAAAATGTACCAGCTTCTGACAGCCAATGCCGATCCGCTACTGGACTATCTGATTGCCGAATAACCGGCCTTGGCCCGAATGCGATGTTCAAGGAAGACTAAAGTCGGCCAGAATCGCCCAGCGTTTACGCGATGGCGGCCATGCCCCACAAACCGTAGCACACTTTGTGAATCGCTTATTGTTCTGCATGTTCGCTGAAGATATTGAATTGCTACCCGATAAATTGTTCACCCGATTGCTGGAAGCCTGCGAGCATGCGCCGGAGCGTTTTGCGCCGATGGCTTCTGAATTATTCGCCAAGATGAACAAGGGCGGTTATTTCGGTGCCGATGAAATTGCCTGGTTCAATGGCGGCCTGTTCGATGGTGCCGAAGCCCTGCCGCTGGATGCCGCTGGCGTGAAGAAAACACTGATTGCAGCACGGATGGACTGGAGTTCGATTGAGCCGTCCATCTTCGGCACCATGTTCGAGCGCGGACTCGATCCGGCCAAACGCAGCCAGCTCGGCGCGCACTACACCGATGCCGGAAAGATTATGAAGATTATCGAACCGGTGATTCTCAGGCCGCTCAGGCAGGAGTGGGACGAGACAAAAGCACAGATCGAACCCGCACTGGAAAAAGCCAACAATACAAAATCCAAAGGTGCGCGAACGAAGGGCATGCAGAAAGCGCAAAGCCTGCTGGGCGCTTATCTGGATCGGTTGAGAAATGTGCGTGTTCTTGATCCGGCCTGCGGCTCCGGCAATTTCCTGTATCTGGCCTTGATGCATCTGAAAGACCTGGAGCATCTGGTGTTGCTCGAAGCCGAAGCGATGGGATTAGGGATGCAGTTGCCGCAACTCGGCCCGGAAGTGGTCAAAGGAATTGAGATCAATGCTTACGCCGCTGAACTGGCTCGCGTGACGGTGTGGATCGGCCAGATTCAGTGGATGATTAAGCATGGCTTTTCCGCCAGTCGGAAACCGATTCTGGAATCACTGGATACGATAGAAAACAGAGATGCGCTAATAGAGTCAAGACCTTGCACCACAGAGGACACAGAGAGTACAGAGGAAAGGAGAGTTAAAGAGGCAGTATGGCCGGAAGCTGAGTTCATTGTCGGTAATCCGCCGTTTTTGGGTGGCTCAAAGATTCTCCGGGAATTAGGTAAAGCATACACGCAAACTCTGCGAAACCTTTATCAAGGTCGTGTGCCGGGTAGTGCGGATTTGGTTACATATTGGTTTGCCAAAGCAGGCAAGAAAATCGTCATGGGTCAATCCAAACGTGCCGGTTTTGTGTCCACGCAATCCATTCGTGGTGGCGCAAACAGGACGGTTTTAGAGAATATTCTTGAAGACATGCCTATTTTTGAGGCTTGGCGCGATGAACCTTGGATTGTTAATGGCGCAGCAGTGCGCGTATCCTTGATTGGTTTCGGTCATGGCGAAGATAGAGTCCGGTTGGATAATATCGAAGTTCCCGTCATCAATGCAGATTTGACCGCTCAGTCATTCGATTTAAGTCAGGCCATGCGCCTTGATAGCAATCGCCATATATCTTTTCAGGGGTCACAAAAGATCGGGCCTTTTGATATTCCCGGAGATCTGGCTCGCGACATGTTGAATATGCCCTCCAATCCGAATGGATGCCTGAATACTGATGTGATTCGACCAAGCTGGAACGGTTTGGATGTAACAAGACGACCAAGGGATGTCTGGATGATTGATTTCGGCTGCAACATGAGTGAAGCCGATGCGTCATTGTTTGAAGCGCCATTCGAGTATGTGGTTGAACATGTGAAGCAGATAAGGGAGAAAAATAACAGGGAAGCATACCGAAAATACTGGTGGAGGCATGGCGAACCGAGGGTTGCCATGCGTTCAGCCATCCAAGGCTTAGCCAGATATATCGCCACGCCAGAGGTGGCAAAACATCGTATCTTCGTTTGGATGCATGCTTCAATCCTGCCGGATAAGAAGCTGATGGTGATTGCACGCGATGATGACGCGACCTTTGGTATTCTTCAATCAAGAGTCCATGAGGTTTGGTCTCTTGCTATGTGTACCTGGCATGGCAAAGGGAATGACCCGCGCTACACGCCGACCACATGCTTTGAAACATTCCCTTTTCCTAAAGGGTTCCCTTTGCATCCCCCTACGCCCTTTTCGATCAAGGATTTTAATGAAATTGGCGAAATCGCCCGTCGATTGGATATATTGCGGCAAAAGTGGCTGAATCCGCCGGAGTGGATCGAGCGCATCCCCGAAGTCGTGGAAGGTTATCCGGGTCGGGTTGTGCCGAAACCGAGTCATGAAGCAGATCTGAAAAAGCGCACCCTGACCAACCTCTACAATACCCGCCCCGCATGGTTGGACAATATCCACAAAGAACTGGATGCCGCCGTCGCCACCGGCTATGGCTGGGATGATTACACGCCTGATATGTCCGATGAAGAAATCCTTGCTCGGTTGTTTGAATTGAATCAGGAAGGAAGTAGATAGTGCAGCTACCGAAAAAATCCATCCCCCAGAAATTGAAGATGCTTCTTCAAAGGGAAATCGGCTCGGAGTGCCCTTTCTGTGGGAATCAGGATGTGGGGCATTTCCAGTTTCACCACATCAACGGAAATCCATCATACAATAAGCCAGCCAACCTTCTGATGCTTTGCCCAATATGCCACTCTAAAATTACCAAGGGTGACATATCGACGGATGAAGTAAAAAAACTTAAGATTAATTTGTTGTCAGCGTCTAAAGGAGATAAGCCTATGACAGGAAAAGTCATCAATTTCCACTCGAAAGTAGAAAACGCTGTGATAGGTGATAACACTAACGTAACTATCAATATTAAGGGGCAGAGCAAGAAGTCAAACAAAAGACAATACACTGATGGTTGTATTGGAGCTAATTTATCTAAGGCCAACTATGTTGGTTATCTGATAACAAGATACCATGAGTATAAGACATGGGAAGTTGGCAAAGAGAAGATGAACTACGCTATTTTTCAGTCACAAATCAAGAAAAAATATATGATTGGAAAAACAAGAACGGTATATCATATCCCAGAGCCTAAGTTTAGCGAGTTGGTTGAATTTATT
>CAZDWG010000191.1:0-3235 GCA_964509005.1 uncultured Zetaproteobacteria bacterium | reverse complement strand
CGCCTTACGAGCGTGTCGTCCGGGTGATAAGCTTACTGGCCAAAGCAAACATCAAGGAAGTCGGCCTTATCACGGAACCTCACCGCTGATAGTATGTTCTTCTACGGGACAGGAGGGTTGCCATGAGGATATTACACACCATGTTACGGGTCGGTGACCTGGATTGCTCGCTGGCATTCTACACCGATGTGCTCGGCATGCGCCTGTTGCGCAGAAAGGATTATCCCGGTGGAAAATTCACGCTGGCTTTCGTTGGCTACGGTGATGAATCCGAAGCCTCGGTTATTGAACTGACACACAACTGGGAAATGTCATCTTATGATCCGGGTAATGGATTTGGTCACGTCGCTATCGGCGTGGATGATATTTACAAGATGTGCGAGGGCATCAAAGAGGCTGGTGGTAAAGTCGTTCGTGAACCCGGCTCGATGAAGCACGGCAACACCGTCATCGCCTTTGTGGAAGACCCTGACGGTTACCAGATTGAGTTCATTCAACAAACTTGAGGCAATTGCCTCAAGCATACCGCAAAAATTCGCTTGCGCTCTTGTCCGCTCAGTTTGTTGCCCCAGAGCTTTTCCAGGCCACGCACCCACATTCTGAAATGGCGGTATTCAATCTTGTTATTGGTCAATATATGCACATGAGGATTTGAATGAGATAGTGATTGTCTACGGCAAGTTGCAACGGTTATGCACTTCCATGCGGCAACATGACTTCCGGAAAGACGACCTGTAGGATGAGCCCCGCGAAGGATCGCTGATGGAGGAGCAGCCGCCCTCCCAGTTGTCACCTCCGATTTTCACGTTCACCGTTGTGCTCATACCATGAAGCGTTTCGGATGTAGGGTGCGGGAGAGTCAGCAAGCTGCCCACCGGATGCCCTGCGGCCTAATTATGTCGATCAAGCTGGCGTTAAATAGTGCAGGCTAGCCTGGATTGAACGTTACGAGAGCATTGTTCACCGCATCGGTGGGTGGGATCATACCATACCGAAAAATGGCTATGGCAGCATAATTTACGTTTCATGAACGGGAGGATTACTGTATAAACAATGGCGATTGAAATAGTGCTGATTGGCGTGATTTTCCTGATCCTGGGTTTGTGGTTCATTTATGACCGCAAGCAAAGGAGGGGTGTGGTGGAGCACATGATAGCTCATGCGTCTTTGAGTGAGCGAGTGCAAGGCGCTGAGGGTCAAGCGGTGGAACTTAAGCAGGTCTTGGCGGCGAAAGATGCCAATATGGATGCTTTGAAGCATGAAATTTCTGACCATAAATCCAGTATTGTCGAGCTTGAAACGCGCCTCTCTGAAGAGCGCAAGGCGACAGTTGGAAAGTTGGCATTGCTGGAAGAGGCCAAAGAGAAGCTGGGCAATGAGTTTAAGCTGCTCGCCAACCAAATTTTCGAGGAAAAGGGAAGGGTATTTTCCGAACGAAACCGCACCAGCCTTGATGAAGTGTTAAAACCCATGCGCGAGCAGCTTGGCGATTTCCGTAAACGGGTCGATGAAGTGCATCTGAATGATGCCAAGGATCGCGCCTCGCTGAAAGAACACCTGTCCCACCTGGAAAGGCTGAATCGCCAGATGAGCGAAGATGCCCTTGGCCTGACGCAGGCATTGAAAGGCGAAAGCAAGGCGCAGGGCAACTGGGGTGAGATGATCCTGGAACGGATTCTGGAGACTTCCGGCTTGCGCGAGGGGCATGAGTTTCTGCGTGAGGACTCGACGGATATTGGCGGTGGTAAACGGCAGCGACCGGATATTATTGTACGCATGCCGGGCGAGAAACATATCATTATCGATTCCAAGGTTTCTTTAACTGATTATGAGCGTGCGTTGTCCGCAAGTGATTCGATGGGTCGCAAAAAAGCCGTTAAAGCGCATGTGAACAGCTTGAAGAATCATATTCGTAGTCTTTCTGACAAACGCTACGATCAACTCCCGCATATCCATTCGCCGGATTATGTGTTGATGTTTGTACCGATTGAAGGGGCCTATTTGATGGCCATCGAAGCGGATCAGAGTATTTTTGAAACCGCTTTTGATAAACGGGTGGCTGTGGTGACGCCATCGACGTTGTATGCAACGCTGAAGCTGATCGAACAGCTCTGGCGTTACGAGCGCCAAAGCGAGAATGTGGCGAAACTGATTGATCGCGCCAGCCTGTTACACGATAAAATGGTGAGCTTCGTTGAGGCATTTGAAGAGATCGGCAAGCGCTTAATTCAGGCAAAAGATTCGTATGATATTGCCCTTGGACGCATCAAAACCGGCCCCGGTAATGTTATTAACCAGATTGTAACCTTGGGAGTTCTGGCTGGAAAAACAAAAAAAGAATTACCCGTTCACCTCATCGAATCCGCCGCTGCCTCCGGGCAGCAGGATAGGATTCTTGAGCAAGATGGAGAGTGAATCATGGCTGTTTATGTTGTCGGTGATATTCAGGGGTGTTTCAAGCCGCTGAGACAACTACTGGAGCGGGTAAAGTTTAACCCTGGAAAAGACGTGCTGTGGTGCGCGGGCGATCTGGTCAATCGGGGTCCCGATTCGTTAAAGGTATTGCGGTATCTTAAATCGCTGGGCGATGCATGTATCTGCGTACTCGGCAACCATGATTTACATTTATTGGGGCAGGGGGCAGGGGAACGGCCATACCGGCGTGATACCTTGCGGGAAGTCCTGGCTGCACAGGATCGTGATGCATTGTTGGATTGGTTACGGTGTCGGCCATTATTACACCATGACGAGAGACTCGGGTGGTGCATGGTGCATGCCGGCTTCCCGCCCGGCTGGAGTCTAAAGAAGTGCAAAAAGCGGGCAAAAAAAGTAGAAAATATTCTCCGCAGCAAGGAATGGATGGAATTTTGTCGTCATATTCATACCCAGGATTTTCCGTTATGCGAACCGGTTAAAAAAGGCATTCGACGGCAACTGTTTAGCGTGGCGGCATTCACGCGTGCGCGTTACTGCACATCCGAGGGCTATTTTAACTGGCATAATCGCGCGGGGGAACCGGGCAAGAACGAACGCGCATGGTATGCGCATAAGAAGGTGGCCTGGCGTGAGGATTGCAGGGTGGTCTTCGGTCATTGGGCAATGAAGGGCCTGGTGACGAATCAGGCGCATGTTCTGGGGTTGGATTCAGGGTGCGTTTGGGGAGGGCGATTGACGCTGGCCCGGCTGGATGGTGAAACGAAGATTGAACTAAACTCGGTCACTTGTCCTGCGTGTC
>CAZDWG010000190.1:0-3261 GCA_964509005.1 uncultured Zetaproteobacteria bacterium | reverse complement strand
GGTTCCCTGTGGCTGAAATTTAAGCATTACCTCAACTTATTGAGAAGTTACCAATTTTCGTGCCAACTTGTTGCCTGAGACATCCTGTGAAGCTGGATTCGCGCGCCATCGTTGCTAACTCCGTTCAAAAACGGTGAAACTTCAGTTAATTATTTTAAGATGTGTTTTTTGCATAGTGCTTCTCTCCTTTTTTCTGATTTTCCCCTATTCTTTTGAGATCCACCCCATAAGGGGATCATGCGGCTTTAACTCTGAGCTTTTGATGGGGGGCCTTCCTTAGCCCTTACGCAAACATTCAACTCTCCTTTTTGTTATCAATCTTCCCCAGTACCTTTTCAATCAATGCTTCCATCCGGCTATTCTGTGTATGAGCCTCATCCAGCCGCGCCGTCAGTGTTGCAACCTCCTGTGCATGAGCATCCGCAGCCTCGGCGTGCTTCGCTGTCTGGACGGCGATCCGGGTGGACTTCTCTTCTAGCTCCGCCTCAAGCCGGGTGACTTCATCTATCAGAGCCTGGGCATCATCGGTGGCTACCTGTAATGATTCGCGCAAACGGTCGCGGTCATCATTGAGGGTGGCACACCGCTCAAGAATAGAGGTATGCGCTGCCGTCCATGCAGACTTCCATAGCGCATCCACAGCTTCTTGTGGTGGAGCGGGGATGTCCGTATCCGCCGGTTCCTTGTCGCTGCGCGCTTCATCCCGGATCGTCGTTAAATGCTTTTGAATAGTGGCCATGGATCCACGCCCGATGATCTCCCGAATTTTATGGGCGTTTGTGGTGAACGGATCAACCGGCTCTCCATCCCCTGCAAGTGCTCTTCGTGTATCTTCTATAGTGATTTTTCCTTGGTTGGGTGTTTTCATATCGTCTCCTTTTTAATGTAAATTACAGTGTAAGCGTAAAGCATGTAATTTACATGTTAAGAGTGTATTTTTTGTTGTCACCATCGCATCTGATTTTTACCCATATTCATCGTTTTTGATGCAGTGTTTAGGGTCTAGCTCTGTCTGTGCCCGCACCCATCGGCGCATCAGATTTGTGCTTGGACTGCATGCTCCAGTGTTTCGGCCTTCTCCACGGCTAGGCGCAATCCGAGCGCATGAAGCACTTTGTTTAGCGTGTCAACACGCGGGTTGCGGTCGCCTGAAAGCACCTTATAAAGTGATTGTCGGTTAACGCCCGCCCGCCGGGAAATATTGCTCATGCCTTGCATGCGAACCACGTCCTGTAATGCCATCAGAAACACACGCGGATCATCCTCTTCCATGGACTCGTTAAGATAAGCTGTCATATCTTCCGGCGTGCGCAGAATATCCACCAAGGTTTCTTCATAAGGTCTGCTTTCCATCGTATTGCCTCCTGTAGTCTTTCCAGTATCTTTTGGCGCGTTCAATATCGCGCCGCTGAGTTGATTTATCGCCGCCTGCCAGTATCAGCACCACACGCTTGCCAATACGTCCAAAATAAACCCGCACACCTGCGCCTGCATGGATACGCAACTCCATCACGCCATCACCTACAGGCTTTGCGTCACCGAAGTTACCTAGACGCAAACGGTTGATTCTGGTAGCTACGCGGGCACGCATCCGAACATCAGGCAAGGATTTCACCCACGCCGAAAAGGGGTGGCGTCCACCTTCAGATGCATATTCCCGCACTTCCCAAGTGTATTCTATTGGCGACATATTACAAGCTGGCATGGCTGTGCTTAATCGGGATAATATCCGCACCATCACGCAGCCCATCCAGATAATCAGCCCAGTATTGCATCATCTTCATGCGCTCATCCATGTAGTGGCCACGGTTGTATGCCGCCCGGACAGCATTCTTCTCAGCATGGGCAAGCTGCCGCTCTATCGCGTCCGCATTGAAGCCTTGCTCATTCATCAGGGTGCTGAATGCCGAACGCCAGCCATGCCCAACCATTTTCCCTTTGAAGCCCATCGTGTGCAGTGCCAGATTGATGGTGTTCTCGCTCATGGGACGCATATCGCCACGCGCCGACGGGAATATATGCCGCCCCCTACCTGTGAGTTGTTGCAGTTCTTTCAAAATGGCGACCGCCTGCTTGCTCAATGGTACAAGGTGAATATTGACGGAGTCAGCTTTGGCGGCCTTCGTCAGTTTCCGGTGGGAGGCTGGAATCGTCCATACAGCATCATCAAGATTGCACTCGCACCATTCAGCCATCCGAAATTCACCAGAACGCACAGCAACCAGAGGCAGCAACTTCAAAGCCTGGCACACAACAAAGCTGCCTTCGTAAGCGTAAATAGCACGCAACAGGGCGCCTATACGCTTGCTATCGGTAATCGCTGGCATGGGTGTTGCTTTGCATTGTGGAAGCAGGTTTTTAGTGCGGCCCATAGGAATCGCATCAATCAGCCCTCGATCACTGGCAAACTCCAGCACCTGACGGGTGATCTGCGCAATACGCTTGGCAATCTCTGGCGTTCCATGTACTACAATGGCCGTGAGCACATCGGCAACCTGCGACTTGCTCAACTGAGCAACGGGAATGCCGCCAATAGCAGGAAACACATGCAACTCAAAACGTCTCAATATAGTTATGGCATGTTTATCAGACCAACTCGTTTCATGGATGGCATGCCACTGCCGCGCCACAACCTCAAACGTATTCACGTCCGCAATGTGTTCTCTTTTCTGTTGCCTATTCGCGTCTAGGTTGGCTTGGCGTTCCGCCCGTTTCTTTTGATTCGGATCAATGCCAGTGCTCAATAAGGATTTGATCTCATACAACCGGAACTTGGCTTGCTTCAAGCTGACTTTCGGGTACACGCCAAGCGACGCTTCTTTGCGCTTACCAAGATAAGTGTATGCATACTTAAAATATTTACCAGCTGGTGTTACCAGCAAATACAGACCCTCACTTACAGCAACCTTTGCTTTCTTCTTGCCTGCCCCAAGCCGGAGCGCCCGTACTTCCATATCCGTTTTAATACCCATCTCTGCCACCTCAACTAGGTTGCGGGTTTTTTTACGTATTTTTTTGCCCACCGAAAAAAACCCGCCACTCGACCCGTTTCATTCATGCGATTTATTGCGGCATCATGCGCCAACTTGTTTCATCATGTCAATAAAAAAGCCTGCAAACACTAGGTTTACAGGCTTTATGCTTCATCTTATTATTCTTATATGGTGGAGGCGGCGGGAGTCGAACCCGCGTCCGAAAATCATCAACTCACAGATCTACATGCTTAGTCCATTCAAACAGCACCTGAAGAAAACTGAACGG
>CAZDWG010000189.1:0-3261 GCA_964509005.1 uncultured Zetaproteobacteria bacterium | reverse complement strand
ACCGCTGGATTTTTCGGACGCGGCACTGGATGTGGCTAAAGCGGGGCTTGACCGCCTGTATGAGGCTGTAAAACGTTGGCGGGAATCGGAGGAGGGCAGGGATCAGAGGGCAGGGGTTAGAGGAGCGGAACTCATGCCCGGCTTTGTTGCGGCCATGAATGATGATTTTAATACGGCGGAGGCGCTGGCTGTGCTATTTGATACCGCGCGCAACATAAACAGGGCGCTGGATGCGGGCGAGGGCGTGGCTGCACGCGCCGCATCGCTGATGGCGATGTGTACACTCATGGGGCTTGTGCAGCAGGATGCGGGCGTCTGGTTCAGGGGGAAAGATGCGGATAGCGCGCGCATAGTCGCATTGATTGACGAACGGGAACAAGCGAGAAAGGACCGGGATTTTGCTCGGGCCGATGCCATTCGTGATGCATTGATATCGGAGGGGATTATGCTAGAGGATGGGGTGGAGGATACACAATGGAAAAAGATTTAAGTCAGGGGTGCGTGGCGATTGTCGGCCTGGGCTATGTTGGTTTGCCTCTGGCGCTTGCTTTCGGGCGTGTCATGCCAACCATCGGTTTTGATATTTCAGAGGACAAGATAGGTGCCTATCGTAAAGGATTTGATCCTGCCGGTGAAATGGAAGAGGCGTTGTTTGAGCGTGCAAATGCACTGGAATATACCCATGATCCCTCTCGTCTGGAACAGGCGGATTATGTGATCGTTGCCGTACCGACACCTGTGGATAATGCTCATCAGCCGGATTTGACACCGGTGATTCGTGCTTCCGAAACGGTCGGACGTCACATGGGCAAGGGTGTAACGGTTGTTTTTGAGTCCACGGTTTATCCGGGTGTGACCGAGGATATTTGCGTGCCCATTCTGGAACGGGAGTCAGGTCTGACATGTGGTACGGATTTTGTCGTAGGCTACTCGCCGGAGCGGGTCAATCCGGGTGATAAGGAGCATCGACTTGAAACCATTGTCAAGGTGGTTTCAGGCCAGGATGACGAAACCCTGGAAAAAGTAGCACTGCTTTATGAGACGATTATCACGGCAGGCGTGCATCGGGCTCAGAGTATTCGCGTGGCGGAAGCAGCCAAGGTCATCGAGAATACGCAACGTGATGTCAACATCGCTCTGATTAATGAGTTGGCGCTTATTTTTCATAAACTCGGTATTGATACGCAAGCGGTGCTGGATGCGGCCGGTACCAAATGGAATTTTCTGCCCTTTCGTCCGGGTCTGGTCGGTGGACACTGTATTGGCGTAGATCCTTATTATTTGACGCATCGCGCCGAAATTGCCGGATTCAGGCCGGAAATGATTAAGGCAGCCCGCTATATCAACGATGGTATGGGCCGATGGCTGGCCGAGCAGACGGTGATGGAAATGATTCGGGCGAAAGTCCAGGTGAACGGTGCGACGGTGGCTATTCTGGGGTTAACGTTCAAGGAGGATTGTGCTGATTTGCGCAACACCAGGGTGATCGACTGTATTCGTGAACTGGAATCCCTCGGGATCAACATTCTGGTTTGCGACCCGCTGGCAAATGCGAAAGATGCGAAACGCGAATATGGCATTGAATTGGTGGGCATGAGTGATCTTCAAGGGATGGATGCAGTGATTGTGGCCGTGGCGCATACTGTATTTCGGGAGATGGACTGGGCTGATTTTGCCTGCCGGTGCAGGAAAGACGCACCGATTATGGATGTGAAGTGCATGCTTGATCCCGAATGGATTCGTTCTGCGGGATTATCACTCTGGCGATTATGAGGGAAAACAGTTGCCAGTGCCCGACTGACCACTGTTTTACTCCTTTATCCGGCAAGTCTAATGCAAAACGTGCAAGACTTTTTTTACCATGAAGCGCATGAAGGTCATGAAGTTATTAAAATCAGTGGGGGTGTATTCCCGGATTTGCTCTTCATGCTCTTCATGTTCTTCATGAACTTCATGGTGAATCTTTGTTTTCGCCCACACCGGGTTGGAGAGGGGCAGGAATGACAAAAATTCTGGTGACTGGCGCGGCTGGTTTCATCGGCATGCATGTGATTGAACGCTTGCTGGAGAATGGTTATGCCGTGACTGGCGTGGATAATTTGAATGACTACTACGAGGTAGCACTTAAAGAGGCACGGCTGGCGCGGCTTACGGGAAATTCCCGTTTCAACTTCTACAGACTGGACATTGCCGATACAAAAGCCCTGATGGATGTCTTTGCCGGAGAACAGCCTGAGCGGGTCATCCATTTGGCGGCACAGGCTGGCGTACGCTACTCGCTGGAGTGTCCGGAAGCATATGTTAGCAGTAATCTGGTCGGCTTTTCCCATGTGCTGGAGGCGTGCCGACACCATGGCGTACAGCATTTGCTGTATGCCTCTTCAAGCTCTGTTTATGGCGCGAATAAAAAGTCTCCATTTTCTGAATCTGATTTTGTAGACCGCCCTGTTTCATTTTATGCTGCGACCAAGAAAGCGAACGAATTGATGGCGTATAGCTACGCGCACCTCTATGGATTCCCCTGTACGGGCTTGCGTTTCTTTACCGTATACGGGCCATGGGGCAGACCGGATATGGCCTATTTCAGTTTTACGCGGGATATCCTGGCGGGCAAACCCATCCGTATATTTAATCATGGTAACATGGTACGGGATTTCACGTATATTGACGATATTGTGGATGGTGTGTTGTGTGCGCTGGAAACGCCACCCGGTGAAGATGTTGATGGTGCGCGGCATACGGTGATGAATATCGGCAATGATCATCCTGTTCGGCTGGGCGATTTTGTGGATACGCTGGAATCCTTGTTGGGCGTTCGCGCCATACGCGAGATGTGTGGCATGCAACCGGGGGACGTGGTATCCACGCATGCGGATATTACGGCATTGCGGGCGCTTGGTTATCATCCCGAAACGTCTATAGCGGACGGACTAGCGGCCTTTGTGGACTGGTATCGCCGCCACTACGGTATTGCAACGTAATGCATACCACAGCGAAGCCACAAAAAGGCCGCCATTACGGGAAGAGATTGCCGCGCTACGCTCGCAATGACGGATGAAGTTCATCCATCATTCATGCAGGTTGACATGAAGAAGGGCTTTTGCCTGTGGTTTACCGGACTGTCCGGTGCGGGAAAAAGTACGGTCAGTTGTGCCATCCTCCATGCGCTCCGGGGGCATGGCGTGACCAATGTCGAATTGCTGGACGGCGATGAAGTGCGTACACATCTAACCAAAGGACTTGGATTTTCCAGGGGTGATC
>CAZDWG010000188.1:0-3266 GCA_964509005.1 uncultured Zetaproteobacteria bacterium | reverse complement strand
GCTCTCTGTGCTCTCTGTGCTCTCTGTGCTCTCTGTGCTCTCTGTGCTCTCTGTGCTCTCTGTGTCCTCTGTGGTGCATAGCTCGTTTGGCTCCGGCTTTGCTGGCGGCCTGGGGACGTTTGAAATCAATCCGGTTTGATGAAACGGCAATGGAAAAGCGGATCATGGTTTGTTCAGTACTTCCCTGACCAGCCGCAATCGGTGGGAGAAACACCATAGGGTTCACGGATCACCCGCATCCAGCCATCATTGGCCAGAATCATTCCTTCCGCGACCTGCCGTATGGCCCCGCGCCCACCGCCAAAACCCGAAACCCAATCCGCATGTTTCAGCACCGATGGATGTGCGTCATTCGGTGCAAGCCCCAGAGCGCAGGAACGCATGGGTGCAAGGTCAAGTACGTCATCACCCATGTAGACACAATTTTCCGCAAGCAGCCGTGCCTCCGACAACAGCACACCCAACCCTTCCATTTTGTTCAGGCTGCCCTGCACTACATGTTCGATACCGAGATCCGATGCCCGGCTGCTTACAACGCCGGATGTGCGCCCGGTCAGAATACCCACCTGAATACCCGCACGTTGCAATAACTTGATGCCATGCCCGTCCCGTACGTTGAAAGCCTTTATTTCCTCACCTGTATTATCCATGAAGATAGACCCTTCCGTCATCACGCCATCTACATCCAGAATCAGCATTTGAATACCGCGTGTCGCATCTATTGGAAATGTCCGAAATGAATCGTCACTCATACCACGCCCGCCCGCAGTAAATCATGCAGATGCACCACCCCTACCGGTTCACCGTTTTCATCCAGCACGAATACGGAGGTGATTTCTTTTTCCTCCATCAGCCGCACCGCCTCGGATGCCAGATGGTCGGGGGCGATGGTTTGCGGTGACCGATGCATCAGCTTCCCCGCCGGACACGCCAAATCCAGATCCCCGGACTCCATCATGCGACGCAAATCGCCATCACTGATACATCCGGCTAATCGGCCGTTCACCAGCACGCCGGTAATCCCCATACGATGGGAACTGATGGTAACAATGACATCCCTCAGAGGCACATCGGATTGCACCACGGGCAAGTCGGCATCCTTGTGCATCAAATCGTCCACCCGCGTCAGTTTGCGGCCTAAACTGCCCGCCGGATGGAAGCGAGCAAAATCATCCGGACTAAACCCGCGCTGCTCCAGCACCACCACCGCCAGCGCATCGCCAAGCGCCAGGGCAGCCGTGGTTGAAGCCGTAGGCGCAAGATTATTCGGGCAGGCTTCGCGGGAGACATCCACATGCAGCACGATATCGGCATAATGACCTAATGTGGACTCTGGCCTGCCCGTGATGGCAATCAGCAGTGCCCCCATCCGCTTAATCATGGGCAACAGCTTGACCACTTCACCGGTTTCGCCGCTGTGCGAAAGCGCCAGCACGGCATCATGCCGGGTAATCATGCCCAAATCGCCATGTTGCGCCTCGGCGGCATGCACGAAAAATGCCGGCGTTCCGGTGGAAGCAAAGGTTGCGGCAATTTTCTTGGCAATGATGCCGGACTTACCCATACCAACCACCACCAGGCGTCCGTCCAGTTCGAGAATACTCTCGACCGCCCGGCAGAAATCGTCATTGAGCGCATCTGCGGTAGCGGCCATTGACTGCTGCTCAATATCGAACACCCTCCGCGCCTTGCTTAGCCAGTCACGGGCACTCGCCGGACGTATACTCATCCCCAGGCCAGCAATGTGGGGCTTTGCGTCATACGCTTCAGCACCTGCACCGCAAGATGCCGGAAACGCGCCATTTGCGCTGCGGGCACCGGGTTTGCGGGTATCCGCTTAACGGTTAACGGATTCACCGCACGCCCACGCACACGGAATTCGAAATGCAAGTGCGGTCCCGTGGCCAGGCCACTCATTCCCACGTAACCGATCACCTGCCCCTGATGCACGCGCACACCCCGTTTGATGCCATGCGCGTAGCGGCTCATGTGCGCATAGGCTGTAGAGTGGATGCCATCGGTGTGCCGGACCAGGACAAAGCGGCCATAACCACCCTTCCAGCCAGCGTAGACTACGCGGCCATCACCTACGACATGAATGGGTGTCCCCGTGGGCGCAGCGTAGTCCACGCCGCGGTGCGCCCGCGTATAGCCGAGGATTGGGTGCATGCGTGCCAAACTGAAGCGTGAGGAAATGCGCGTGAACTTGACCGGCGCTTTCAGGTAGGTTTTACGCATGCTCTTGCCCCTGGGCGTAAAATATTCCACCCGGCCATTCGGAAACGTGTAACGCACGGCACGAAAGGTGTGACCACGATTGACGAATTCAGCGGCCTGAATCACGCTGTCAAATAACTTCCCCTGCCTGTCAAAGCGTTCTTGCACCAATAGACTGAAATGGTCTCCGGGACGAAGGTCGCGGGCGAAATCAATGTCCCAGGCGAAAATATCCACCAGGTTCATCGTGGTCCGGTCATCCATACCGGCACGCACCGCGGCAACAAACAAACTCCCCTTGATCCTCCCCTGAAAGACTACCTGCCGGATGGCCGCGGCTCGTGGTTCAAGGGCCGCGCTCCATCCGTTCGCGCGCAAGCTTAAACGCAAAACATGGCTGTTATCGACGGGATAATAGACATTGGTATGCCCCCCTCGATCATGGCGGTCGAAATCACGTCCGGCCACGACCTGTTTCAGAGGGTAAACATGCCTGGCAGCGTCAATCATGCGGTTGATATTGGCGAAGGAAAATCCCAGCCGGGAAAGGACATAAATGGCGACATCCCCTTCCCTGATGGTTTCGTGTCGCCATGTAGAATCTATGGTTGAAGGCTTGTCCGTCTTCACGGCAATCCATTCCTCATGCGTGCCCGCCGTGCTTGCAACACCATTATTTCCGGCAGCGAGCAACCCCCATGCCAACCCGGCGCAGGCCATGCCACCCAAAATAAGCAGCATCAGAAAATGATTGAGGTGCGGCAATATGCGCCCTCGCCTTTCCCCGTGCGTCTCGACGCCGCCCGCGAAATCCCGTTGCCGTGTTCCGTTAGCTTGCAATCATCCTCCAGTTAAATATTGAGTATTGGACTACGCTGCGACAATCCTGAAATAGATACACCCACGCAACTACTCAGCACCCATCGTTTTGTCATTGCGAGGGAGCGAAAGCGACTGCGGCAATCTTGAATTTCGTGGAAATACGAGATTGCTTCGTCGTTCCTCCTCGCAATGACAGCCAATCCATAGGGGTGCTGAGTAGTTACACA
>CAZDWG010000187.1:0-3327 GCA_964509005.1 uncultured Zetaproteobacteria bacterium | reverse complement strand
AACACGCAGGTGGCGGCAACTGACACACAACCATGGCATTGACACCACCCCGACATGGTCACCGGATGGCAAGTGGATTGCCTTTACCAGCAATCGCAACGGCTCTCCGCAGATTTACCGGATTCGTGTTGCTGACGGACAGATTCAGCGAATTAGCATCAACGGGTCATACAACACATCCCCCGCTTGGTCACCTGCCGGAGACAGAATTGCCTTGATTACACGCAAGGGATGGGAATATGCTTTGGCCACCGTGCGCCTGGATGGAAGTGATATCCGTTATCTGACCACGGGAGGTCGTATCGAGTCGCCCGCATGGGCGCCAAATGCGCAAATGCTGCTATTCTCCAAAGAGGTGAAAGGCATGCACAGGGTATATAGAGTTCCTGGCTGGGGCGGGAAGGCGAAAGCCATTACGACTCCGGCTGAGGATGCATCGGATCCGGCCTGGTCACATTAAAATCAGACGGATATCATAAAAAAGGGAGGAACCCAATGAAATTAAGACAATATTCAAGTATCGGTTTGGCTTTTGTAGCCGCTGCGGGCCTAATGTTCGCAGGCTGCGCCAAGAGAATAGAGGTTGGAGGGAGTACGCCTGTATCCATTGAAAAAAGTGCGGGAACAACCTCCGGTGGCGCGACAACCTCCGGTGTCTCAACCGGCGCCCATGTTTCAACCGTTCAGGAGCCATCTTCGCACAGCGTTTATTTTGTCTTTGACAGTTCAAGACTGGACGACCCGGCGCTCAGTATTCTGGATGCCAACGCCGCATGGCTAAACGTCCATCCCGGCGCCCTGATCACCGTTGAAGGTAATTGCGACCAGCGCGGCACCAGGGAATATAATCTGGCGTTGGGACAACGGCGTGCTGACACCGTGAAGGATTACCTCGTCAAGCGCGGCGTTTCCACGAGCCGAATCAAGACGGTTTCATTCGGTAAGGAGCGTCCGGTCTGCAAGGGAACAGGTGAAGCTTGCTGGGCACAGAATCGGCATGCGGATATTGTTGTTCGCTGACCTTAATCCGTTGCGATATAAGCTAAAGGCGCGGCTACCGGTACTTCCGGTGGCCGTTGCTTTGTTGTCATGTCTTGGGATTTCCGCCTGTGCAAGTGATAAACAGCCCGATGCGTGGCTACAGGACAAACAGATTGTCATTGCATCTATCAAACAATTGCAAAATGATCAGCAACCCCTAAAGAAGGAAATGGGTAATCTTCGGGGGCGGATGATGGTCCTCGAACGGGCGCAAGCGAAGCGAGCCGCGACGGTCGATGCCCAGAATGCCAGTATCGAACAATTGGAGACCAGCATAGCCCATCTACAGACAATGGCGGTCAAATCAAAAAAATCGAGCCAGATCATCAAACAAAAGTTGGTCAAGAAACTCGATAAAATCGCTAAATCCATATCGACGCCTGTTGTGGCGCCACCTGTCCAGCGTGGGGAGGAAGAAAAAAACCATTATACCGCAGCATACCTGGCACTCAAAAGTGGACGTTATAAGGAAGCCATACGAGGCTTCCGACATTTATTAAGAAGCTTCCCCAAAGGCGAATACACGGATCAGGCGTGGTACTGGTTAGGCGAAAGTTATTATGCCCAACACAGGCTCAAGAAAGCCATTGATGCGTTTGAAACGGTCGTTATGCACTATCCTAAAAGCCCCAGACATGCTGCTGCCTTGCTTCAACTGGGGCTGGCGTACAAAGCCGTATCGCGCATAGGAGATGCCAGAGCCATATTTGACCGGCTCGTTCGAGAACACCCCGACAACGCGACAGCGGCGCAGGCGCGCCGCCAATTGAAAGACATGGCAGGACGTTAGAGTCCGTATTTATGAAATATACGACAGCATCCAGGGTGAAAGCACCCTGGCAGGCGTGCCGTGTACCCTGGTAAGATTGGCCGGGTGCCCTTTACGCTGTAACTATTGTGATACACTGCGGGCCATCCCTTTTAACAGCGGTGAAGAATATAGTATTGAACGAATCGCGGATGAGGTACGCCAACACAGGCGCCCACTAACGCTGGTCAGCGGTGGTGAACCTTTGGCGCAGAAATCATGTCTTCCCCTCCTCGCCACGCTGGCTGGTATATCTCCTGTATTGCAACTGGAAACATCCGGCGCATTTGACATCAGCCAAACTGATCCTCGGGTACGCCGAATACTGGATGTCAAAACGCCGGGCAGCGGAGAAAGTAAACGCAACCGCTGGAAAAACCTTCGTCTCCTGAAAGAGGGTGATGAAATCAAGTTTGTTATTACCAACCATGAGGATTATCTGTGGGCTATCGGCATTCTGGACGAATACCGACCTCTTGTGCCTGTTCTGTTTTCACCCGCATGGGGCAACGTTCAGCCATCCGATCTGGCTGCATGGATACTGAAGGATCATGCGCCTGCGCGCATGCAGTTGCAATGGCACAAATATATCTGGGGTGCCGAGACTACGGGCGTATGACTATTATTCCGTCCCGAAATAACAGAGCCGTGGTATTGCTGTCTGGCGGCCTGGATTCCAGTACAGCTCTTGCCTGGGCCGTACGCGAACAGGGGTGGGAATGCTACAGCGTAGCCTTTGACTATGGCCAGCGTCACCGTATTGAACTGGAGGCGTCCGCGCACGTCGCGGCGGCGCTGGATGTTACCGAACATCGTACCATACATGTAAATCTCTCGGCCATAGGTGGTTCAGCCCTGACCAGTGATATCGCCGTACCCAAGGATCGGAAAACCAGTCATGATATTCCCGTGACTTACGTACCCGCCCGCAACCTCATTTTTCTGTCCATTGCAACAGCCATGGCTGAACGCGTCCATGCTTCGCGCATCATCATTGGCGCTAATGTTATTGACTACTCAGGCTATCCTGATTGCCGCCCGGAATTCTTCGATGCCTTCCGCAAAGCCGCTCAATTGGGGACCAGAACCGGAATTGAAGGACAATCGTTCAGCATTGAAACACCACTCATTCATTTGAAGAAGTCCGAAATCATTACCCTGGGTTTAAGCCTGGGTCTGGACTATAGCCTCACGCACTCCTGTTATGATCCGGCACCCGATGGCGCACCGTGCGGTCATTGTGATTCCTGCCTGTTCCGCCGCCAGGGCTTTGCCGAACTTGGGCAAACAGACCCCCTCAACTATCCCGATTGAGGGTAATGGGCAGGGCTTGCCCGATAACTGCGTCAAAAATGCTCGAGTACAGGAGTACACTGCGCGTGTTTTCCTTGTTCTCGAACAAGTCAGGGGGGTAACTACTCAGTACCCCTATGGATTGGCTGTCATTGCGAGGAGGAACGACGAAGCAATCTCGTATT
>CAZDWG010000186.1:0-3352 GCA_964509005.1 uncultured Zetaproteobacteria bacterium | reverse complement strand
AATGATGGGTGCTCTACTGTCCCGTTTTATTTGAAACCAAAGGGCAGGGCTAGATGAGGCCCATCTTTCCAAAACTAAAAATTGATGTTGCATGCACACCACCTTTGCGTGCATCCTCCGGCGCTTCTCGCCATACACGAGTGGAAAACCGATACTAAGGAGCTGTAAAGAAATGATGTCCTCGTAAAAAGTCCAAAAAGGGCACTGTTTGTCATTGCGAGCGCAGCGCGGCAATCCTTTAACACGTTGATATAAAACGAGATTGCCACGTCGCTACGTTCCTCGCAATGACGCCATTAGACTTTTTACGAGGGCATCAAGAAATAACATGGCAATTTCTTTACAGTTCCTAAGGAGGACTGGAAATGGTAAAACGCATCATTATTGCGGCTTTCGCAGGATTTATTTTCATGACAACAGGGCAGGCTCATGCCATATCCTGGCCACAAGGTCCCAACGTCCAGGCAAAGTCATGGGCGTTGCTGGATGCCAATTCCGGCCAGGTTTTAAGCGAACATAATGAGAATGAAGAGCTGGCTCCTGCAAGCCTGACCAAGATGATGACGCTGTATCTGGCATTCGAGGATATCAAGTTGGGGCGTCTGAAACCGGATGAAACCGTATCGGTCAGCCGAAAAGCATGGAAGATCGGCGGCAGCACCATGTTTCTCGATCCGCGCATGCACCCGATGGTGAAAAACTTGCTGCATGGCATCGCCACGCTTTCCGGCAACGATGCATGCATTGCCCTGGCTGAACACATGGCCGGCAGTGAAAGCGCGTTTGTCGAGCGCATGAACAAAAAAGCGCGCGAATTGGGCATGACACATACGCATTTCGTCAATGCCACCGGCTTCCCGGCAAAAAATCACTATAGCTCGGCTATGGACATGGCGAAACTGGGCGCAGCATTGTTTCGGGATTTTCCGAATCAGGCCAAAATTTTCAGTGAAAAAAGTTATACATACAAAGACCATACCCAACCCAACCGCAACCGTTTGCTATGGAGCTTCCCGTCAGCGGATGGCATCAAAACCGGGCATACAAAAGAGGCGGGTTATTGTCTCGTCGGAACAGCTAAAAGGGGCCACACCCGCCTGGTCTCGGCTGTATTTGGCACGACTTCAGATGTTCAACGTGCCCGCCAATCGAGAGTATTGCTGACATTCGGATTCCGAAATTTCGTCACGCTTCGCCCGGATGAACGCAATATCCGTCGTCAGGTGGCGGTGTATCAGGGTAAAGCCGACCAAGTATGGCTGATTCCCGCACATCCGTTATGGGTGACCGTACCCAAGGGCTACGAAAAGAAGGTCGCCTTCCGTCTACGCTATCCATCGCCGCTCATCGCGCCCGTCAAAGAGGGGCAGGATGTCGGTGTCATTGAAGCCGTACTCCGGGGTAAAAACAGGAAACCTGTCGTATTGGCCAAAGTCCGTATGCAAGCCAGACGCAAGGTGGAACGGGCTTCATGGATCGGGCGGAAATGGGATACATTGCGCCTGTGGTGGTCGAAAGCGGATGCTGAAGAAACGCCATGAGCCTCGTCGCTTATGTCAACAATCGCTTCCTGCCACTTGAGAACGCGACCATCCATATTGAGGATCGCGGATTCCAGTTCGCGGACGGTGTTTATGAAGTTGTAGCCTGCATCGGTGGCTATTTTCTTGATCTTGATCCACACATGGATCGGCTGGAACGTTCCTGTTCGGCCATCGGCATGGCCCTCCCCCGGTCGCGGAATATGCTGGAGGAACTGATCAGGGAAACATGGAAACGTAATCCGTACCCGGATGCCATGGTGTACGTTCAAATCACCCGTGGCGCGGCACCCAGAGCACATCTGGCATCCGCATCCTTAAAACCCACCCTCGTGATTACGTCGCGTGAACTACCCAAACCCGGCGATGAAAAACTGGCTCGTGGCGCAAGTGGCATCACCTTGCCCGATTTCCGCTGGAAACGTTGTGATATTAAGTCCATCGCTCTGCTGGCCAGCGTCATGGGCAAGCAGGAAGCCGCGCGGTGCGGCGCGGATGAAGCATTCTGGATGGATGAAGACAATCATGTGCTGGAGGGGTGTTCGACCAATATCTTCGCCGTGATCGACGGCGCACTCGTCACCCATCCGCTGGATCGTCAGGTGTTGGGAGGCATTACCCGCCGCATGCTCATCCGCATTGCTCAGGATGCGGGAATCGGAGTGACCGAACGTCCATGGAAGCTTAATGAAGAAAATCTGTCCGAATGCATGCTGACCAGTACGACCAATGCCGTACTACCGGTATGCCGTATGGATGGCTCGGCGGTCGCAAACGGCACGCCCGGCCCCGTGGCCACGCAGTTGCGCACGCTGATGCTGCAAGCCATGGACGATCTGCGTCAGCTATAATGCAGGTTAACCCGCATTATTCACAAATACTGCCATGCCCTTGCTTGTTCCTTTGTCCGCACCGAATCCCTCGTCGGTCGTCCGTATGCACGCTCACGGTCTCCTTCCTCGGAATCCGCCAGCGAACAAAGGTCCGGCGCAATCATCACGGCGATTCATGAATAATGCAGGTTAAAGCCGTATTGCTGGACATGGATGGCACCCTGGTTGACGCCTTCAAACCCATTATCACCGCGTTAAATCAGACCCTGGAGGATTTTGGTTTGTCGCCCATGAGCGATGAAGAAGTTAAACGTCATACCGGTCGCGGCGAATGTAGTATGGTTTCCCTGTTCGGTGATAAAAGAGAAGCTGCCGCGAATCGTTTTCTTGAATATCACGACCATCACCTGTTTGAAATAACAGCTATGGCGGGCGCGGAAGCACTGCTGGATTGGTTGCGGGAACGTAACATCGCCAGCGCCATCGTGACCAGCAAGAGCCAGGTACGCGCCGATAAACAAATCGAACACCTGGGCTGGACCGACAAAATAAACGTTGTGGTTGGCATGCTGGAAGGCCGCCGCCAGAAGCCGGACCCCCACACTATCCAACTGGCCTGTGATGCCTTAAGCCTGTATCCGTCCGGCACCGTGATGGTCGGTGACGGTACTGCGGATATGAAAGCGGCCAAACGCGCCGGAAGTGCGCCTGTCGGCCTTACGCATTCATTCAACGAAGAAGAGTTGCGCGATGCGGGCGCCATCCGCTGTTTTGACTCTCTGGCCGGGGTTCAGACATGGCTCACGAAAAATCCGGGATGAAATGAATGAAGTTTACGCCGCGAAACGCTGTTTGAGTTCCCTTACGTCCTGTTCCAGTTCGTTAAGTTTAATGACTACCGCGGAATGCTCTTCGCGCCGCACAATCGGTAACTTCTCAATAAGTTGAGGTAATGCTTAAATTTCAGCCACAGGGAAC
>CAZDWG010000185.1:0-3357 GCA_964509005.1 uncultured Zetaproteobacteria bacterium | reverse complement strand
CTGTAGAAAGCCTTGCCTAACTTTGCATAGTTTGTGGTTAACTCTCTTTTACAACTGTATCAATTTGTTTCAATGTGGTCAGCAACCCTTCCAGATTGCCCAATGCCAGCGAATTCGGGCCATCGGACATAGCCCTATCCGGATCGGGGTGTACTTCCATAAACAGCCCTGCCACGCCGGTTGCTACAGCGGCGCGCGCCAGCCCTGGCACAAAATCCCGATTGCCGCCGGTGGCACCGCCCAAACCACCCGGCTGCTGCACGGAATGGGTGGCATCATACACCAATGGTGCACCCAATGTACGCATCACCAATAGCGAGCGCATATCGGAAACAAGGTTGTTATACCCGAAACAGACACCTCGTTCGCACAGCATGATATTCTGGTTCCCCGTCGCCAGTGCTTTCTCCAGCACATGCTTCATATCCCAGGGCGCAAGAAACTGTCCTTTTTTGATATTCACAGGCTTGCCCGCGCTGGCAACCGTCTCGATAAAATCGGTTTGTCGGCACAAAAATGCCGGCGTTTGCAGGATATCCGCCACTTCGGCGACTGCCGACACCTGATGCGCCTCGTGTACATCAGTGATGATCGGCAAACCCAGTTCATCCTTCACCCGTTGCAGGATACGCAAACCCTCTTCCATACCGGGGCCGCGAAAAGCATCGCGGCTGGTACGATTAGCCTTGTCGAAACTCGATTTAAATACCAGCGGCACGCCGCACCGGTCCGCAATCCCGGCAATCGTCGTAGCTGTCTTCAGTGTGAAATCTTGACCCTCGATGACGCACGGGCCAGCCAGCAGTACGAACGGCTTATGATTGGCGATACATATATCGCCAACAGTAACAGACCTCTGCCTCACGACGCTGCCTGTTCTTTACTGGCACCGACGAAAGCGGAAAATAAAGGATGCGGTGCATACGGACGCGACAAAAATTCCGGATGAAACTGGCAGGCAACAAACCACGGATGATCTTTTACCTCAATAATCTCCACCAGCGAATAATCAGGCAGTGTGCCCGACACGACCAACCCGGCCGTTTCAAGCTGCTCGCGATAGGTGTTGTTGAACTCATAGCGATGACGATGGCGTTCGCGGATTTCACTCCGTCCATATGCGGCATATGTATGTGTTCCCTCAATGACACGGCAAGGGTAGCCACCAAGTCTCATGGTTCCGCCCAGATCGCCGTCAATACTGCGGTGAACGCGAGCGCCTTCCTGTTCCCATTCGGTCATCAATGCAATCACCGGATGCTCGGCCCGCTCATGAAACTCGCTACTCACCGCATGGGCAATACCCGCGACATGGCGTGAAAATTCGATCACGGCCAGTTGCATACCAAGACAAATGCCCAGATACGGTACGCCATGTTCGCGTGCATAACGAATCGCGGCAATCTTCCCCTCCGTGCCACGCGGACCGAAACCGCCGGGCACCAAAATACCATCCGTCTCTGCCAAAGCGTCGGTACCCTGATCCTCCAGTGATTCAGCATCAACATATTTGATTCTGACCCGCACTCCGTTGGCCATGCCGCCATGAACCAGTGCTTCGTTTACAGACTTATAGGCGTCCGCCAACTCAATATATTTGCCGACCATGGCAATACGAATCTCTTGCTCTGGCTCACGGATTTTACGGCAGATATCTTCCCATTCCCTCAGGTCCGGCTCGGGACCATCCATGCAGAAATGCTTCAACACGACGGAACTCAGGCCACCTTCGCGCAATTTCAGCGGTACGCCGTAAATGGTATCCATATCCGGCGCATCAATAACCGACTCTTTGTCAACATTGCAGAACAGTGCGATTTTATCCTTCTGTCCCTGTGGAATAGGATGTTCTGAGCGGCACAGGAGCACATCGGGCTGAATACCAATCTCGCGCAGTTTCTGCACCGAATGCTGAGTCGGCTTCGACTTGATTTCGCCCGCCGAGGCGATGTAAGGCAACAGGGTCAAGTGAATATAGGCAGTATTTTTCCTACCCAGATCAAAACGCAACTGACGAATAGCTTCCAGAAACGGCTGTGATTCGATATCGCCGACCGTTCCGCCAATCTCGACCAGCGCGATATCCACATCATCAGACCTGAGTGATAAAATGGCATTTTTAATCGCATCGGTGATATGCGGAATCACCTGCACCGTCGCGCCCAGATAATCACCACGCCGTTCGCGCCGAATCACCGATTCATAAATGCGACCGGTGGTAAAGTTGGAGCGTTTTGACATCGTAGCATGCGTAAAACGCTCATAATGGCCCAGATCAAGGTCGGTTTCAGCCCCGTCATCGGTGACAAACACCTCGCCATGCTGGAACGGACTCATCGTACCGGGATCAACGTTGATATAGGGATCGAGTTTCTGCATCGTGACCTTCAGGCCACGCGCTTCAAATAGCGCGGCAAGGCTGGCCGCAGCAATACCCTTGCCGAGCGAGGAGACGACGCCGCCAGTGACGAAAACGAAACGCATTTGCTTACTCATAGACGGGCCGGGACGTTAGCAGAAGCCCAACGCATACGCTACAGACCATCTATCGCTTAAATCGGGGGCTTTCAATCGCCAACAATTCAATATCATAGACCAGCGCGACACCGGGTTCGATTTTCTTGCCTGATCCTCGCTTACCATAAGCCAGCTTGGCCGGAATAAAGAAACGGTAGCGGCTTCCGACCATCATCAACGTGAACGCCTCTCCCAGACCGCTAATGACGCCTCCCACGGGTAATACTACGGAACGCCCTTTTTTATAAGTGCTGTAAAATTCAGTTCCATCGGTCAAACGACCACTATATTGTACACGTACAATGTCTGAGGATTCAGGGTGTGGACCATAACCCTTGCGCAGCAACAAATATTGCAAACCGCCTGACGTTGTCATCACACCCTTCTTTTTTCTGTTCTTACTCAGGAATTTCCTGGCTTCCGCCTGGTTCTTCTCCGTCAGTAATTGACGCTTCTTCGCATAGAAGCGCCTCCGGAATTTCCCCGCCATCCTTGGCGAGAGCAAGGGCTTCCTGCCCTGGAGGGTGTCCTGCAATCCCAGAATGAAGCGATCCACATCAATCTTCATATGACCCTGCTTGAGCGAGCCCCCAACCTGCATGCCAAATGCGTAACTCAACTTTTCCGTCGAATTCTTCAGTATGATTTCCGGCGCTTTCCTTTTTCCGCCATGGCTTATGACATCTTTATGGCTTAGCGGTCGCTCCGCGCCGCTGCCGCTGGCGGCTATCGGAACACCCAAAACCAGTAGCCCGGCCCATAGGACCCACTGCAAAACCCGTGGACTGCGATTAACTCCCCATGGAAATACCGTCTTTTCCCTCATTCCAACCTCCTTTC
>CAZDWG010000184.1:0-3371 GCA_964509005.1 uncultured Zetaproteobacteria bacterium | reverse complement strand
CGTTCCTCCTCGCAATGACAGCCAATCCATAGGGGTGCTGAGTAGTTACCATATTGTGTTCAATCGCATCACGGCAATCTGGCACATATTCAGGCGTATAAACGGCCATGTTATTTATTTACAGCTCCTAAACCCTGCTTAATCGTTACGATTTTGATGATAAAACCCGGTTTGGGGTATTGGTCCGGCCCCATGCCGTTGAAGGCGGCCAGCTTGTCGGCGGTGAACCGGCCCAGGATATTGTGGCTTTGCTTTGCCAGCTTGCGCCAACTGTCGCCTGTCTTCCAGATATGCAGACGAATGCGCGGTACATCGCCGCTGTAATGCCGAAATGATCGGGCGATGGCTGAAAAATCCGCGCGATATATCCCAAATTTTGCCCGCTGGCTGTAACCCAGAAGAATATAGGCTTTGGACCCGTCCAGCAGGACCGTGGCCAGTACACGCGCCTGACCGACCTGTTTGGCGGAGGTGTTGACGGTGGCCTGCGTGATCTCAAAGCCATCGCGGCGGCGGGTTGCCAATGTCTCAAGCCTGCGGCCATGAAACATATCGCGCAGAATTTCCTCGCCGTTTTGACGCTTTTGCAATTCCTTTAGCTGAAGAACGAAAAAAGCTTTTTTCTGGCGCAGGCGCGCGGTGAGCGCTTGCGGCGAATTCTTGATGACCCAGCCCTGCGGAAATTTGAGCTGGATACCCAGTTCGGGATGCAGAAAACGTCTGCCCACCACGGCGCCCTGTTTGGGGTCACATCGGTACGGGTACCCATCCAGAGCCGCCAGCATGGCGTTATGGCCAACTTCAGCCAATTCACTTTGGTGTCCGGCAGCTTCGGCTACAGCATCTTCGATACGCTTTTCGGTCTTCGGGTGGCTTGAGAAGGCGCCATGGTAGATTTCGGGTTTCTTGCCCGTGGTATCCGTTTCTTCCTTGATGCGCAGGTCTTCCAGACGTTTAAGGGTCTTCAGGAGACGGATAGTGGCATGGACGTCGTAACCGGCTCGGGCGATATATTTGATGGAGAGCTTATCGGCCTGCAATTCATCCTTGCGGCCATAGCCCTGAATAATGGCGGAGGCCAACAGATTGGATATCTGGCCGACGGGCTGGGGGATCGGGAGAAAGATGGATGCGATTGCCATACCCAGGCGGTAACTCTGCGTCTGGGTATAGCGCTGTACGGCGTGGCGCGCGGTGACATGGCCGATTTCATGGCCAAGTACGGCGGCCAGCTCCGCTTCACTGTTCATGTCTATGAGCAGACCGCAATAGATGTAAATGTGACCACCGGGCAGGGCGAAGGCATTGATGATGTTTTTATCCACCACATTGAAGCGGTAAAACAGTTCCGGCCGGTCAGAGACCGCCGCCACGCGCTGGCCTACCTTGTTGACGTACTTGACCAGCGGATCGTCGGTGGGCATCAGCGGCATTTGTTTGGCGACTTCGGCAGCATAGCGTTGCCCCAGTGCCAGTTCCTGTTTTTCGCTCATCAGTACGAAGTTTTGCTTCTTGCTGACCGGATTGGTGGCGCAGGAGGAGAGCATCAGAAGTGCTGCCAGTACAAAGGAACATGCCCGGCTCATGCGGCCTACCTTTCCAGATCAAACGGGCTGTGCAGGGCGAGATAAAGCGAACCTGCGCCGCCTGCGCGAATGACGCCGTGTACGGTAACCCTTTGGCCTGCACGAAGGCCAAGGGGAAAATGAAACCATCTGCGATATTTGCGCGGGACACTGATATGAAGATGCCCCATGCTGAAGCCCACACCGCGACCGTTGATGCGGCTGACGATTCCCGTGACGACATGAAATTGACCAATATCGGATGGTTTCACCCTCTTTGCCGGGATGACTGAGAAACGTCTGGTATTCCAGATGCCCAAACGGCGTTTGCGCGCGGTGCGTTCCAGTGCAATCAGGCGTTTTGCCCAGCGCAGATTGGGTGTGAAGGTGTAAACATGCGCGAATCCGCGACGAACCATGTCGCCATCCACCCATGTTCCATCGCGCAGCCATACCTGCGCCAGTGTTCTGCCATAGATGTCACGTCGCTGGCGATCAAATGTCAAACGCACGGTTTTACCCGCGATGAGCGAAGTCAGGGCTCGCGTGGCGGCGTTCCCCATGACCTGGCCCGGCTCGGAGCCATGCCGGATCTCGGGCGCGTTGATGCCAAGCAGGCGTATTCTTTCCCCCTTGGCTGTCTTGAAGGTGTCTCCGTCGTAGATATACGCAACGCGTACCCAGCGCGATTCATTGACGACGGAAAATGTTCCCGCCTGCGCTGGCCACGCGCCGCACAGGAGGGCAATGACCAATGCGAGGGAGTAGTAGCCCGTATTCTTCATGGAGTCATCAACAATCCGGGTTAAGCGTGCCGACGATATCGGCGTAACTGGAAACACCATGCTGTGTCAGGTATTCAGCCAGTCCGTCCAGCACCTTGCGTGGCAGCAGCGGATCGTAAAACAGCCCCGTCCCCAGGCCGATGGCGTCCGCGCCCGTTATGGCAAATTCAATGGCATCGTTTGCACCGGTGATGCCGCCCTGCCCAAGGATGGGAATACCGTGTCTGGCGGCGATAGCCCGCGTTTGATGTAACTTCCATAGTGCCACCGGTTTGATGGCCGGGCCGGACAGACCACCCGAAACATGGCCGATCACGGGACGGCGCGATGCGATATCCACGGCCATGCCAACCAGCGTGTTAATCACCGATAGCCCGTCCGTGCCTGCCTCGATCACATGTCTGGCTGTTTCACCAATGTTGGCGTTGTTGGGCGAGAGCTTGGTAATCAACGGCTTCTTCGTCATCGGACGCATGGTCTCCACGACCTTTGCCGCCATGACCGGGTCGTTGCCGAAATGAACGCCGCCTTCCTTGACGTTGGGGCAGGAAATATTGATCTCGATAGCGGTCACGGGAGAATCGTCGAATAATCGCGCCACCTCGGCATATTCCTCCAGCGTTGAGCCATTGGCATTGGCCCAGAACTGCGTTTCATGATGTGGCAGGGAGGGTAAAATACGGTCAATGACGTAGCGTGCTCCGGGATTTTGCAGACCAATGGCGTTGAGCATGCCAGAGGGTGTTTCATACACACGATGCGGCGCATTGCCCTGCCTCGCTTCAAGGGTTGTCCCCTTGAGGATGACCGCACCAATATCCCGGTTGGAGAAGCCTTCCACGCGCGTGTACTCTTCACCGAAGCCGACGCAACCGGAGAGCAGCACGATGGGTGTGCCGAGGGTTAATCCGGCGAAGCGAACGGAAAGATCGGGGGGTGTCTTGTCGGGCATGCTCGAAGCATAGCGATACGCATCTTGCTTGGCACGATCTTGATTTTTCACCTCATGAATAATCCAGGC
>CAZDWG010000183.1:0-3397 GCA_964509005.1 uncultured Zetaproteobacteria bacterium | reverse complement strand
CCCTATGTCATTCACCGAGTGCTTGGAAACTAAAAGATGGAGTTGAAGGAATATCAGATCAAGGTACTTGAGAGGCTGGATGGATACCTGAAGGAACTTAAAGCCCGGAAGGAAGAAGCTGAAGAATATGTCGAGTTCCAGAAAAACCGGGGCAAGCAGGCGGCATTGCAGGACTACTGCCGGATGGCATGGGATGAGTCAAACAATAAGCGGATATTACCGATGATCCATGACCGGTATGGAAGGAAGGAGGCGGCACCATATATTTGCCGCTTTGATGGGCTGGAAAGGCCCATTCCGAATATTTGCCTGAAGGTACCGACAGGTGGTGGCAAGACTCTTTTGGCAACGGCATCCCTTGAGCGGATCAATGTGGATTATTTTGAGCGCCAGACCGGATTCGTTCTCTGGATTGTACCCAGCGACAGCATTTACCGGCAGACATGGAAGGCTCTTGCCAATCGAGAACATCCATACCGTCAGATGCTTGAGCGCGTGTCGGGAGGGCGGGTGAAATTGCTGGAGAAAACCGACCACTTCACGCCGCAGGATGTGGGCAGTCAGTTATGTGTGATGTTGCTGATGCTCCAGTCTTCAGCAAGGAAATCGAAAGAGACGCTGCGCATGTTCCGGGACAGCGGAAAATTCACCCCGTTTTTCCCTGATGTGGATGATTACATGGGAAACAATGAGTTTCTATGCCGCGTTCCCAATCTGCATACCAACGATCTGGGAGACGGCGTTGGTGTCTATCAGGGCATATCGGTAAAACACAGCCTTGGCAATGCATTGAAGCTAGTTCGTCCCATCATGGTTATCGATGAAGGACACCGCGCCTATTCGGAGACTGCAAGAAAAACCCTGTGCGGCTTCAATCCGCGTTTCATCCTGGAACTGACCGCTACGCCCAACCAGAGGAAGACAAGGGAAAGCAATGTACTGGTGGATATTCCGGGTACAGCTTTGAAAGCGGAGCAGATGATCAAGCTCCCCATTGAAGCCGTGAATGTGAGCAATGCCGACTGGAAATATATTTTGACCGAGAGCCATGCCAGACTTGAAGAATTAAATGACGCGACCAGCGCGTTGCTTGCGTCCGATGGCCGATATATTCGCCCCATCATGTTGATCCGGGCGGACAGGACCGGCAGAGACCAGCGGGACGGCGCGCATGTTCATGCCGAAGATGTGAGAGAATATCTGCAAGACCACCTTGGGGTGAAACCGGAAGCCATTCGGGTAAAATCAGCCACGATTGATGAGCTTGGCGATGAAGACCTGTTTTCCAAATATTCCGAGGTTCGCTACATCATCACCAAGGATGCCTTACGGGAAGGCTGGGATTGTTCCTTTGCCTATGTACTAACCATCCTGTCGAAGACCACGGCACCTACGGCCTTAACCCAAATGATTGGCCGTATCTTGCGGCAACCCGATGCACGCGAAACCTCAATTGAATCCCTGAACAAATGCTATGTCTACTGCTTTGATCAGGATGTGAACAAGGTCGTTGCCGGTATTAAGAAGGGTTTGGAAGAAGAAGGCATGGGAGAACTTGCCGATGATGTGCATGCCTCAAACGGCAAGGATGAGGATGAAGCAAAGCCCGTCACCATCCGCCGCAGGGAACCGTTCAGGGGGCTGAAAATACTCTTGCCCCGTGTATTGCACTCGGATGGAAACGGCAGCTATCGCCCTATCGAATACCGGCAGGATATTCTGGGCGAACTGGACTGGAGCCAGTTCAGCTATGCAAACAAGGATGCTCTGGCCGCAGGTGCCCGCAACAAGCTAAAGAAAACAATCACCAGCATTGATATGAAGGCTGATAAGGGGCAGATGGGTTTTGATTTTACTCAACCTGCAAGCCGTGAAGTAACGAAGGAAGGAGAACTGGATTTCCCGTTCATGGTGAGGCAGATGATGGAGGTTGTACCCAATCCGTGGCAGGCATCCCGCATTATACAGGAAGTGTTGGATGCCATTGCCGCGACGGGTAACCTTGGCGACGGGCAACTCTATGCCAGCCGCTTGTTCATCCTCCAGGAAATTAAACGGTATATTCAGAATCAGGTACAGATCGAATCGGAAAAAATGTTCCGGAAAAAGCTTTCCGCTGGCATCATCCAATTCAAGCTGATGGGTTCGGAAAATAAAACCCTGAACTGGAAGCTGGCGGAAACGTTGGCCTTGCAGGTCAAGAATACTGACCGGATTTTCCGTAAAAAGAGTGCGGAAAACCTGGAGAGGAGCCTCTTCGAGAAGGTCTATCAGAAGGAGTTGAATGACCTGGAGCAGGATGTTGCCTGGTATCTGGATGGACATGATGCCGTGAAATGGTGGCATCGACTTGTTGTGAAACAGGATTACCACCTGCAAGGCTGGCAGAGGAACAGGGTCTATCCGGATTTTCTCACTTGTATTGAAAAGCAGGATGATGGTTCGGTACAGTTCACCGTTCTGGAAACGAAGGGAGAACACCTGAAGGGCAATGATGACACTGCCTACAAAAAACGGCTGTTTGAACTACTGACAGAACACCTCAACACGGCCCTTGAGGTTGGAGAAATTGAAGTGCCTGATGCGAAAGGTAATCGGATGGTGTTCAGGATGCTGATGGAAGATAGCTGGCGAACTGATGCATGTGAGATCCTTCAAAATTAACATGGAAATAACAGATGACTGAACAACAGAAACTATTTGAACTGATCCCGGCCATTGATCTGAAGGGCGGGCATTGTGTGCGTCTGAAACAGGGGCGCATGGAGGACGCAACGGATTACGGCGACGACCCCGCGAGAATGGCCATGCGCTGGCAGTCTCTGGGAGCCACACGCCTGCATGTGGTTGATCTGGACGGCGCTTTTGCCGGAAAACCCGAGAATCGCAATGCCATTCGTGGCATCTGCGCGCGGCTTTCTATTCCCGTTCAGCTCGGTGGAGGTTTGCGTGATCTGGAAACGATTGAAGATACGTTAGGTCTCGGTGTAGGGCGCGTGATCCTTGGTTCTGTAGCCGTGTCCAACCCAAAGCTGGTCACGGATGCATGCGCGGCGTTCCCCGGCCAAATCTGTGTCGGTATTGATGCCAAAGATGGCATGGTCGCCGTGCATGGCTGGGATGACGTAACGAATACCACCGCTGTTGATCTCGCCCGGCGCTTCGAGGATGTGGGCGTAGCCGCGATCATTTACACGGATATTGCCCGCGATGGCATGCTGACCGGCCCCAATATTGACGAAACCCTGAAACTCGCTCAATCCATTTCCATTCCGGTCATTGTTTCCGGAGGTATCTCGCAATTGGAAGATGTGAAAGCCTGCGCCAGATATGTTGATGACGGTATTTGCGGCGCAATCACCGGTCGCGCCATCTACGAAGGGACGCTGGATTTCGC